>JBBRGK010000422.1:0-3690 GCA_038240805.1 Dehalococcoidia bacterium
CCACCTGATCGGCACCACCGACACTCGCTTTGAGGGATCGCCGGACGATGTCCGCGCGAGTGAAGCAGACGTTCGATACCTGCTCGAGGAGGCAAACCGGATGCTGCCTTCCCTGCCGATTACCCGGGCCAATGTGCTGTACGCATATGCCGGTATCAGGCCGCTTGCAGCTTCGGATGGGGTAACTGAGGGCGCAATCACACGCCGGCACATAATTCGCGATCACGCGCGTGAGGGCCACGACGGTCTGCTTTCGATCATCGGCGGCAAACTAAGCACGTACCGCAGTCTCTCTTCACAGGTGCTTCAGCGAATCCGAGCTCGGGTGGCGATTCCCGAAGCGACCGTGATCGAGAAGCGGTGCAAAACCACGCACTGGCTTGACAAACTGGGAAGCCCCGAGTTGAAAGCCACCATGGCCGCGATGTCGCCGGTCCTGCTTGACTATTTGCGTTCGCTATACGGCCCGCGGCTTGCGAGCCTACTATGCGTTATCGCCGAAGACCGTTCCTTGTTGCGACCGTTGTGCGTGCACGGGCCAGACATTGAAGCGCAGGCAGTTCTGGCAGTCAGAAGCGAAGGCGCCCGAACGCTTTCAGACGTACTTATTCGCCGCACAGGCGTAGCCTGGAATCCGTGCTTTGGCTTTGACGCCGCAGCCATTGCCGCAGCAATTGTTGGGCGCGATCGTGGCTGGTCGGAGGTCCGCATCACAGAGGAGTTGCGCCAGTACGAGCGCGACGTTGCGCGAACGTTCATCCGAGCTTCCGGGTTGCCAGCAGAGCCACATAACGCCTTAGCGCTTTAGTTAGGTAAAGCAAGCGCGGTTCGGTACGGCGGCCGGAGGCGGCGCCGTGTTGACTTTACTGACCACAGCGTTACGATGCAGATCAATCGGCGCAACCTCGCGAACCGTGGAGGAAGCTGTGTTCCGCAAGAAGAAGGGCCCCGGCGGTGTCCAGGGATACGATCGTATCTCTCGCCTGATGGAGGACCGCCAGCACGAACTCGCTGGCGGCGATACCGATTCCGAGGAGTTGGAAGAAGATACGATCGTGCTGAGGTCCTCGGGAGCCGCTTCCGAAGATCACATTGACGAAGAGAGCGTCAGCCTGTTTGACGTGCGCGGCCGCGGCGCCCAGCCCCTGGTTGAGCCGTATGGCGATGAAGAACGACGCGACGCGCAGCCCGCTTACGACGATTCTGCGTCCTCTGGTGGGCTACTGAGCCCTGCTGCGACGTACGATGACCGTGAGTCCTATGCGGCACCTGCCTCCATGCCTCTGCCTAATATGGCGGTTGCGGGTGGCTCAAGCCTGGTTGCCACAGAGGCCGTCTGGGAGGGAAAACTGCGTTCCGAAGGCGACATTCGCATCGAGGGCACGTTGCGTGGCGAAATCGACACGACGGCGACGCTCATCGTTGCACCTCATGCGCGGATACACGGCACGGTACGCGCTCGAAACATGATGCTCGCCGGGGACGTTGAAGGCGACATCACCTGCGAAGAGCGGCTGGAGATCCTGCCCGGCGGCAGCGCCCGCGGCCAGATCAACAGCGGCACGCTTGTGGTACATGAGGGAGCGTACATCGACAGCCGCTTCCAGATGCGGCGTGAGCCGATGGCGCCGGGCTCCTGAGCTTTGCCCACTTTTGAAAGGACGGCGCCATGACCTTCAACCGCGGCTACGGTGCGGTCGATGGGCTCTCCGGTGGGGATGCGGGTGAGAGGAATGACGTGACAGGCATGAGGCAACCAGCAGACTCCAGGAGCGGTACGACCAGCCTTGTCGATCGCGATTCATACTTCAACGGCACCTATCGCTCGCCCCATGATCTGCGGGTTGAGGGCGAGTTTGAGGGCGAGATCCACTGTGAGGGCACTGTCGTAGTTGCTGAGCGGGCTCGAGTATCGGGGACGGTCAACGCGGGCAGCGTTCTGATCTCCGGTTCAGTCGCTGGTCAGGTCACCTGCGCGGACCGGTTTGAGGTGCTCTCTACCGGTGAGGTGACGGCAACGGTGCTCGCCGGCACTGTCGTCGTGCGAGAAGGCGCCTTCTACGAGGGCGAAATGCGTATGCATCAGGAACCTGAAGGGCTGCCACAGCGCGAGTATTCGAGCAGCGCCGCCCCGACATCGATCCAAAACGCCTTCTCCGGGTCGGCACGCAGAGGATCGGGAGTCACACCTGCTCCGGGGATCGAAGCCGAGCCGACCACCAACGGTACGAGTGCTCGTGAAGTGACGGAGACCCCTGCGCTGCGCACAGTCACCGACGGCTAACTTAATCTGTTTGGCGCAACGTTAGCCGAAGATCGCAGAGATCCAGGCGCAGTTCGAGTGCGCATCGGGCCTCCGGCCAGGAATCTGTGCACTCGTCTTCGTCCCGGCGCGATAGCAGAAGCTCGATTACCGTGATCGGTGCGTCGATCGCTTCGTCCAGGTGTTCGGAGTGGTTTCCGGAAACGATGTCGGCAAACCACGATCGCGCCTCCGTAGTCAGCGATAGATCGCCTTCAACGACTGGCTCGCCCGCCTCCTTTGGCAGGGTTAGCGCGAGCGTCCAATTCCATTCCGTGCCATCGTCGGATGCCAGCCCTTCGATCAGGAAGTAACGGGTTCCGTTCAGGTAGCTCTGCTTTTCAACTATCTCGCCGCTTCCCGCAAGTTCCGTCACCACGCCGCTTAGCCGTCGATGTCGTGGACTGCGCGATAGTTGCGATTGAAGTAGATGAGCGGCAATCCGCTCTCATCCGAGCCTGCGGCCTGAACGTTCCCAAGCACGATGCTGTGGTCGCCTCCCTGGAAGACGGACCCCATCGTGCAGTCGATGTAAGCAAGGCATTCCTTGAATATTGGGCTGCCGCTTGGTCCGTCAAATGTCTCTACAAGGTCGAGCTGCTCGGCGGGCTCGCGTCCAGTGCGGGAGTATGCGTCAGCGAGATGGCGCTGGTCGTCACGCAGGATATTTATGGCGAAGGCAGAACTCCCCATCAGCAGGTCATGCAGCCGGGCGTTGTGTGCCACGCAGACCAGGACCATGAGCGGATCGATCGAGAGCGAGGAGAACGAGCTGGCGGTCATGCAGTACACGAGGCCGCCGATCCTTGTTGAGACTACCGTCACGCCAGACGCCCATAGCCCGAGCGCACGCTTGAATTGCGCCACGTCCACGGGCTGATTCACATCTGCCACAATGCTGCCCTCTCCGGTCAGTCAGTCAGGTCGATAGCTGCCCCGGCGGTCGGGGCGCTTTTGCGGCCAGTATAGGCGAACTGTGGCGGCCACGGAACGACACCCATATCCGTTCCGGTTCTTCCGTCTACCACAGATTGGCTCGTAGGGTTTAGCGCCCGTTGTCGTGCGCAGCGTTGCTGACTACACTCCAGTCACCTGTACATGAGGGCGAACGGCGATGACGAGTATTTTCTGGCTGAATGACTATTCCGACCCGGCCGCCGCTGGCGTTGGCGGAAAAGCTGGCAGCCTGATTCACCTGCACAAGGGTGGATTTCCGGTGCCGCTCGGTTTCGCGATCGGTGCAGCAGGGTACCGCGACTGGGTCCGGTACAACGGGCTCGACTCGCGAATCGACGCTCTCCTTGCTGCGCCTGACCTTCATTTGCCGCGCGTCGCCCGTGAAGCTGCGGCGGAGTTGACCCCGTACGTAGCCTCCGCCGAGCTGCCTC
>JBBRGK010000423.1:0-3688 GCA_038240805.1 Dehalococcoidia bacterium
CCGCGTATGCCTTCGAAACAGGCCGTGCCATAGTTGAAGGCATGAGTCATTACACCGATCTTCGCCTCTGCTAGCGGCACGATCTTTTTCTGCAAGTAGGCGAAGGGCTCTCCCATTCCTGTGGCTCCTCTTTGGATTGAAAACGGACGGTCGCCACGGACATCAACAGTGCATCGCTGCGGCTGCCCGCCCGGCCACGCGATACCGCATTATAGCAGTCAGGCCAGAAGGCCCCGCAAACGAGCGCTGGCATAACGGGTGGCGACACGATTGCACAATCGCGGTCTCAGCGGTCGCCACAGGAGGCAACAATGGATGATGAGAAACCGGCCCGGTACAAGCTGGGCAGCCTGGACCTCGCAATCGTCAGCGATGGCATCTTCTACCAGGATGCGGGCGTCGTGATGGGGGTGGTGCCTCGCAGCGTCTGGGAGCCCGTCGCGGGACCGCCGCTCGAACGGAATCTCTATCCGCTTGCGCTCAATTCACTGCTGGTGCGTTCGTCCGGGAAGCTGATTCTGGTGGATACGGGAATCGGCGCCAAGCTCGACGAGAAACAGCGCACAACCTACTTCCCCGGCGACTACGGCCATCTGCTGCGGCGGCTCCGGCTGCTCGGCGTTCAGCCAGAAGAGATCGATGCAGTCGTCAACACGCATCTGCACTTCGACCACAGCGGCTGGAACACCGCGAACGTTCACGGACGAGCGCTGCCGACGTTTCCACGTGCGAAATACTACATGCAGCGCGGCGAATACGAGGCTGCAATGCACCCCAACGACCGCACCCGCTCCAGCTACCTGGCCGACAACTTCCTGCCTCTCGCCGAGACCGGTCAGCTTGAGCTGGTGGACGGCGAAACCGCGATCACGCCCGAGGTTCACCTTGTGCCCACGCCCGGTCATACCCTTGACCACGCCAGCGTCGTGCTTTCGGACGGTGGCGCAATTGCGCTATTTATCGGCGACATCGTCCAGCATGGAGCGCAACTCGACCGCGCCGCCTGGATCTCTGCCTGGGATGTCCTGCCGCTTGTATCGCTCCAAACAAAGAAAGCGCTGTTCGAACGGGCGATCCGCGAGCAGGCGCTGATTATCAGCGGCCATACCGAATTCCCCGGCACTGGCAGGTTGACCATGCAGAACGGGCGGCAGCGCTTCGTGGCCGAGGCGCCGCTTGAGGAGGCCGTCGATTAGATAACCGTCGTGTCCTGTGGCAGCACTCCGTTCGGCGAAAGCAGCGATTGGCCGACGAGCCACGCGGTTAGCAGCACCAGCGATGCACCCAGCAGGTACGGCAAAAAGCGGCTGCGATCAAACAGCCAGCCGGCGAGCAGCGGCCCGGTTGCCCGTGCCGCCGCAGCGAACGACTGTCCCAGGCCGAGTGTACTGCCCTGCTCGTCGCTGCGGCTCTCACGCGAGAGCAGTGTGGAGAGCGTCGGGCTCACGAACCCCTGCCCAACTGCAAGAACTCCGACGACGGCGAGCAAAATGGTGAGCGACGGGGCGAAGGCAATGCCCACGAACGCCACACCCATGACCACTCCTCCCGCCGCCGCTAGCACCCGTTCGCCGTAGCGGGCGCTTAGCCTGCCAACGAGGCCCCCCTGCACGACGGCGATCACGACACCCAGGTAGGTGAATACGAGTCCGAAGCCACGGGCGTCGAGGCCGAACTGGCGCTGCCCGAAGAGGGCAAAGGTTGCCTCCAATCCGACAAACGCGAACGTGGCGAGAAACGTCGCCATCAGGATGCGCCCCACGCCCGGACGGCGAACCGCCGCAACGATCGCCGCGGGCGTCGGGATGATCCGAAACTGGCGGTTGACCGCCATGCCCACCGCGGCGCCGGGAAGACAAGACTCCGGCAGACGAAACCAGGCAAACAGCAGGTTAGCCGCAGCCAGACCGGCGGCCACGAACGCGGCAGTGCCGAAGCCAAAGCCGCTGAAGCCGGCGCCGATCGCTGGTCCGAATACAAAGCCCAGTCCGATAGATGCGCCCAGCATGCCCATGTATTTTGCCCGCTGCTCAGGAGGTGTCACGTCGGCGACATAGGCCTGGGCGGTGGCGATACTGCCTCCGAACAACCCCGCCAGCGCCCGTCCGGCAAGCAAGAGGAGCAGTGAATTTGCAAAGCCGGTGAGTGCGAGCGACAGGGCTGACCCTGCCAGGCTTAACAGAAGGACCGGCCGCCGTCCGATCCGGTCCGAAAGGCGGCCAAGAATCGGAGCGCTCACAAACTGGACCGCCGAGTACGCGGTCAAGAGCGCTCCAACCCAGACGCCCGTGGCGCCGAAATGCTCGGCGTAAAAAGGCAGCAGGGGCAGAATGATGCTGAAGCCCAGCAGATCGATGAAAACGGTCAGGTAGACGACCGCGAGCGGAGATCGGCGCACGAACAGCCTCGGCCGGGTCCAGAGCCGGCGAGATTCTCCCTCGATAATAGTGCCCGGAATGGCGTCGGTCTAACGAAATGCACTGGCCCGCAGCCGTCGGCTTGCGCACTCCGGCTGAGACCGCAACGCCTCGTTTGCCGACGTACAATGGCGCGGTGGCGCCGCTTCGGCGAGGATATGAACAACCCATGACACAGGAACCGCTCCGCAAGAGCCCTCTCGACGCAGTACACCGATCGCTTTCGGCGCGGATGGTCCCGTTCGCAGGCTGGGAGATGCCGATCCAGTACACCGGCATCGTCGAAGAGGTGAAGGCGGTACGCGAGCGGGCCGGCATGTTCGACGTCTCGCACATGGGCCGTCTCTTCCTCACCGGACCTGACGCCGTGACACTGCTGAGAGAGACGTTGACTTACGACGCGGCAAAAGTTGCCGAAGGAGAGGGTCACTACAACCTGATCTGCGACGAACACGGCGGCATCATCGACGACCCATACATCTACCGGCAAAGCGCCGAACGCTGGCTGTTCGTTGGCAATGCATCACGCTACGAAACGGACGTGCGCTGGCTGCAAGGCCACCGGCGCTCGACGATGAATGTCCTCACCGATGACCGACAGGCGACGACGACGATGATCGCCGTGCAGGGCCCCGGCGCGAAGCATGTGCTTTCGGCCGTGTTTTCTCCAGACCTTGAAGCCCGGATCCCGAAGCGCACCTGTCATGAGATCGAGCTATTCGGGCACAAGGCGCTCGTTTCACGCACTGGCTATACAGGCGAAGACGGCTTCGAGTTCATCAGCTCAATCGATGCCGGCCGCGCCCTCTGGGACAGCATGCTCTCTGCTGGCGTCGTGCCATGCGGCCTCGGGGCGCGCGATGTTCTTCGCCTTGAGGCGGCTCTGGCGCTCTACGGCAACGACATCGATACGACGACCAATCCGTGGGAAGCAGGGCTCGGCTGGGTTGTCTCTCTCGAAGATGCAGACCGGCAGTTCGAAGGACGCAGGGCGCTGGAGAGCGCCCGAGGGGCTGCAGAGCGCAAGCTGGTCTGCATCCAGGCAACGGAGCGTGCCGTGCTGAGGCAGGGATACCCTGTGCTGGCCAACGGTGAGCAGGCAGGGACACTCACCAGCGGCACGTTCTCGCCCACCCTTTCCGCCGGCATCGGTATGGCGTACCTGCCGCTACCGTTGACCGGCCGCGGCACCGCCGTCGAAGTCGAAGTCAGGGGGCGGCTTGTGCCGGCAACCGTCATTAAGCGGCCGTTCTACCGTGGCGGCGCCTGAG
>JBBRGK010000424.1:0-3681 GCA_038240805.1 Dehalococcoidia bacterium
GCACAGTAGCCGGTTGTGCGACGGATTCCTACGACGCCGGAAAGGATGCGGCGGGACGGACGGCAGCCGCCGCCCCCTGGAACTCCGGCATCACCTCCTCCGCAAAGCGTTGCAGGCTGCGCATGCAGTCGCGATGCGCCATGTCGCCCAACTGAACCATCATGATCATCTGGTCAACGCCGGTTGCCTGCCACTTGCGCAGCGTTTCGCGCAGGTGCGCCGGGGTGCCGATCAACCAGGTGCCGTTCTCAATCAGCCTGTCCGCATCGACCCCACCAGGCCGCACTTTGTACACCTCTTTGTGCGCCGCGTACGAGCTGCCGTTGTAGGCGGGATCGTTCCAGTGGCTGAAATACCGCTCTAACTCGGCCGAGAAGTGACGCACTGGCGGAATACCGATCTCGCGTGACTCGCTCTCCGTGGCGCCGCAGTACATGAAACTCGTCGCCCCGATGCGGCGGTTGACGAACTTGCCGATCGGCACGGCCTTGTCTGCCAGGGCGCGGTAAAGCTGGATCTTCTCGCTCGCGCGCTCGGGCGTGCCGACCGAGAAGCTGAGTGCGCCGATGCCGGCGCGGGCCGCGACTTCGATCGTGGCGGGGTCCGTGCAGGCCATCCAGAGCGGCGGGTGCGGCTTCTGGAACGGCTTCGGCAGAATATTGCGCGGTGGCATGGAGAAGTGCGGCCCGTCGTGACCGGGGTACGGCACCTCCGTCCACATCTTGACGATCTCGCCGAGCGACTCGCGCCACATCTCCCGCGTGGCCTCGGGATCGACACGGAATGCGCCAAGCTCTTCAGCCGTGCTGGCGCGGCCCGTGCCTACATCGAGCCTGCCGCGCGTAAGAATGTCGAGCGCGGCCGCGCGCTCGGCGATGCGGGCAGGGTGGTTCATCTGCGGCAGGAGCGTCACAACCCCGTGGCCAATTCTGATCCGCTCTGTCCGCTGCGAAACTGCTCCGAGGAAGACCTCTGGCGCAGAGGAGTGACTATACCCTTCAAGGAAGTGATGCTCCACCTCCCATACGTAGTCGAAGCCAAGCCGGTCGGCCAGGCTGATCTGTTCGAGCGCCTCGAAGTAGACGTCGATCTCACGTTCCGCTGAGGCGGCTTCAAGCTCATACAGCAGTCCGAATTGCATCACGCGCCTCTCATGTATCTGGATTTACCCATGTCGTTCGAGCGGTCGCTCTACTGCCACCGTAAGCCGGGAGAAAAGCCGGTGCAAGGCAGCGACGGCCCCTTAGCAGGCGAGGATGATGACCCCTGCGCCGTGCCTTCAAGCATGGCGACGCCGAGCGCACTGAGGGTCCCCTCAGGCGGTATGCTTGCTGAGCAAACAGGGCGGCGTCGCCCACTCGGGAGGTGACCGCGAGTGCCACAGCTTACCTTCGGTCTCAACAGACATCCGTTTGTCTCCGTCGATGGTTTTATCACCGCAGTTCAGGAAGAAGAGGCGCTCGGTTTCGAGTATGCCTGGATTCCTGACTCGCAGATGCGCAGGCCGGACGCGTTCGTGCTCGCCGCTCTGGCCCTGCGCAGCACGAACCGGATCCGGATCGGGCCGCTGCTTTCCAATCCCGTGACACGTCACCCTTCGACGATCGCTAACGCAGCAGCCACACTGGGGATGATCGCGCCGGGCCGCGCTGCGGTCGGGATCGGTGCAGGTGACACCGCCGTGTTCACCGTGGGTTTGCGGCCCGCCAAAGTGCAGCAGGTCGCAGATGCGCTCCGCCTCGCGCGGGCGTTGCTCAACGGCGAAGCTCCTGATCAGGGCGCCCGCCAATCGGTAGCGTTAACGACGAAAGGGACGGCAGAGCTCTGGGGCGCGGCGAGCGGCCCACGTGCCGCCCGTGCTGCCGGTGCATCGGCTGATGTCATCGTGCTGCGTTGCGGCCTGCACCCGAACAACCTCAACCGCCTGGCGGATGCGGCAGAGGAAGGCGCTCGCGCTGCCGGACGCGATCCGGCCACGCTGCGCTTCGCGTCGATCGTTCATACGCTCCTGCATGATGATCCAGCGCGGGCAAAGGCCGAAGCCGGGGTGGTTGCGGCTGGTTTCTTCGAGCTATCGTCAGGAACGTGGGAACGGGCAGGCCTGCGCTGGAACGGTCCCGATATTTACGAGCTCGCGGCGCAGGTCTATCCGGATATCGTTCACGCGGAGGATGTCGCCGCTGCCGCCCGGCTCACTATGTTTATCGGCGATGATGCCAGGGATGCATTTGCCCTGGCGGGCGATGTCGCGACCGTCGCAAGGGGTCTGGAACGTCTTGTTGCCGGATTCCCCCGGCTCTCGCACGTCATTCCCCAACCGCTCGAGTGGACTCCCAGCTACCCTGGACTCGTGGCAAAGGTCAGGGAGAGATTGTCCTGACCTGCCCTGACCAATGTCATGAGCCCGGCAAAATCACTGGACGGCCCGTAATCGGGTGCGGAATCACCAGCACCTCTGTTTCATAGACGGCGCTTACGCGCGCTCCTGTCAGGACCTCGGCGGGGGCGCCTTCCACGACGATTTTGCCGCCATCCAGCAGAGCCAGGCGATCGCAGTAGTGCGCTGCGAGGCTGAGGTCGTGCACGACCGCGAGCACGGAGAGTCCGCGTTCGTGGCGTAGTCCGGCGAGCAGGTTGAGCAGTTCCGCTTGATGGCCGATATCGAGGTGGGTGGTCGGTTCATCGAGCAGCAACAGCGGCGTCTCCTGCGCGAGCGCTCGGGCGAGCAGCAGGCGTTGACGCTCTCCGCCCGAAAGTTGATCGACCTGGCGCCCGTTCAAAGTCCATGTATCCGTTTGCAGCATTGCCTGACGGGCGATCTCGACGTCACGTTCGCCCTCCGAGCCCAGCAGAGGCAGGTGCGGCGTCCGCCCCATCAACACAATTTCGAGCGCAGTAAAGCCCGGCGGTAGCTCCGCCGTTTGCGGCACCACCGCGATTCGCCGTGCCACGTCCTGCGCCGAGAGTCGCTCCACAGACACACCAAGCACATGGATGGTGCCTGCCTGTGGCCGGAGCACGCGGGTGACAATGCGCACCAGCGTCGATTTCCCGGCGCCGTTGCGTCCTACCAGGCCGAGCAGCTCGCCGCTGTGGAGGTCAAGATCGACGCCCCGCAGCACGGCGTGCTGGCCGAACCGGAGCTCTACACCCCTGACTGAGAGCGGCTCAGGGTTAGCCGTTGATACGCCGATAATGCGGGAAGAGGCTGCGATGTCGTTGGGCATCACATCAGCAACTGCTGGCGGCGCTTTAACAGGAAGAGAAAGAACGGGGCGCCGCAGAATGCCGTGACTATCCCGATCGGCACCTCCTGCGGCGCGATCACCAGCCGCGCAAACAGGTCCGCAAGCACGAGAAACGCCGCACCGAGCACCATCGAAAGCGGCAGCAGCCGGCGATAGTCCGGCCCCCAGATTAGCCGCACGACATGCGGCACGATCAGACCGACGAATCCGATCAGTCCGCTGACCGATACCGCCGCAGCGGCGGCAAGCGATGCGGCCACCAACAGCAGCAGCTTGACGCGCTCGACGGGGATGCCCAGCTGTTGGGCCTGGTCGTCGCCCACCTGCAGGACGTTCAGCACCCGACCGAAGCTGAGGATGATCGCCGCGGAGATGGCGACGTAGGGCAGGATCAGGAAACAGCTCTGCCAGTTGCCGCTGTTGAAGCCGCCGA
>JBBRGK010000425.1:0-3678 GCA_038240805.1 Dehalococcoidia bacterium
GGGCTACATCGTCCAGCACATGAGCGGTGTGCCGTTCGACGACTACATGGACGCCCACGTGCTCGGTCCACTCGGTATGACGCGCAGCACCTTTCGCCAGCCGCCGCCGGGCGACCTGCTGGCCTCTGTGGCGATGGGCTACCAGTATCACGGCGGCAGCTACGTCCCCCAACCCGGCGTCTACTTCAGCGACGCGCCCGATGGCTCCCTCGTCACCAGTGCGCCCGACATCGCCCGGTTCATGATCGCCGCCCTGCACGGCGGTGCGATCGGAGGCAGCCGCATCCTGCGTGAGGAAACCATGCGCACGATGCAGACGCAGCACTTCGATGCGCACGACGGTGATAACACCCGCATCGGCTACGCCTTCTTCCTCAGCAGCCGCGCCGGCTACGACACGATCGAGCACTCGGGTAAAGCCGAAGGATTCGAGAGCCTGCTGGTGCTGGTGCCCGCCGCTGATTTCGGCGTCTGCATCTCCTGGAGCAATGGCGACGAAGGCCCGGACTCGGTGGTCGATGCGATCCTCCAGCACTTTCTGCCAAAGACGCAGATGCGCTTCGGCCTGATGGCGCCGGTTGATTCTGCCGGCGTTGTCGAGTGCAGCAACGCACGCACCGATGGCATAGACTCAAAGTGTGATGCGGCTCATCTCAGCGAGGAGGGACCAGAATGCTCATTCAGGAGCGGGAATTCTATCAGCAGCATCTTCAGCAATGGCTGGCCCAATATGCGGGCAGGTTCGTCGTAGTGACAGGAACCGAGTTGCCTGGTACATACGATACGATTGAGGAAGCGCTCGCGGCTGGATCTCGTCGATGTGGTCTGTCGCCATTCCTGGTGCGCCGTGTCGAGGCTGTCGCGGAAGAGGTTCAAATCCCTGCATTAGCGCTGGGAATACTGAATGCCGGCCAGATCACCGTCGCCATCTAACGGTCGATCTTGCGTTACCCGCTACGGATCGCGGACCTCACCCCGCCCCCTCTCCACCGGCTGCGGCCGGCAGAGAGGGCGATCATTGGGTGCGTTGCACGGAGGCTGAGGATGGACGGGGCTTCACGCTATTCCCGCCTCGGTACGAAAGATCGTATTGCCGCCGCGAACCTGCCGTCCATCCTCGCGCCTTGCATCGGGCAACCAATGATCGCCCTCTCCGTTGCCCGCAGGCAATGGAGAGGGTAAGGGGTGAGGTTTCCCCAACTGCGTGACGTTCCCCCGACGGTGTTGATGCCCCCCCCTACGCCCCCGGCCCCTGGTCGAAGTCCAGCAACCCCTTCAGGTGGGTGCAGTCGTTCCAGCCGCGCACGGCCATGCGGGCGGGACCGGGCGCAACCTCGGCGAAGGCGCACGGCTGCGGTCCGAGCATCGCGTTGTGGACGTCCGCCCAGGTCGAAAGCGGCGCCTCTTCGGGCAGCAGCAGGGTGGCGACGATTAGACGCAGGATCGTGCCGTGGGTCACAAGCACCATCTTGCCGGGCTCGGCGGCGTGGTCGTGCAGAAACTGCACCACCGCCCGTGCCCGCTCAACGCAGGTGCGCAGCGAATCCTCGTCTTCGTAGGCCCAGTCGGGCTCGTGCGTGTGATCGTTAAACGCCCGCAGGTAGGCGCCGATCTCGTCGCGACGCTTGCCCCAGAAGGCGCTCGGCATGCGGCGTTCCGCAAGCGACGGAAACTGCTCGACGCCAAGGTGCAGCGTCGCGGCGATTACGCTCGCGGTTTCCATCGTGCGGAAGACGGGGCTGCTATAGATGTGGCTGACACCGCCCTCGACGGCAAGCCGATCCGCTGCGGCCTGCGCCTGCTCGCGTCCGCGACTGGAGAGCGGTGTCGGTGACCAGCCCTGGATGCGTCCGCCTTCGAGATGCTCGGTGATCCCGTGGCGGACAAAGACATATTCCATCAGGCGCTGGCGGCCTCGATGCCGGCGTCTGGTGTGCTCTCTTCGGCATCGATCTCCGCGTCCTCGGGATTGATGTCTCGGGCGCAGAGGAAGCAGAAGCCGACCGGCTCACCATCACGATGGGCGCCCGCAGTGATCTTGGCCGACTTTTCCATCGGATAGCCGAACCGGCAGCCAACGCAGTAAAAGGTCTCCATGCCTGCACCTCTTCCCGCGTGGCCCGTCCGGCGTTTCGCGGCGCTCCAAATCGACCCGTACCATTAGGTCTCGAATATGGATTATACACGAAAGCGCAAGCCCTGTGCAACAAAAACCCCAGAGAATTCGGCGTGATGTTCAATAACCTGGCAGGGTTCGGTATACTGCGGCGGTCGCCCCATCTCGGCCTGGCCGTTGCATTAGCGGGCAGCACAACGCCGCAGGTCTCCGCTGTCGTGCGTGGAAATGGCGCCAGCCGAGGTTCATACGCCGGGCGCGCCTGGACTATTGCGAACGCGGATGACGGGGAGGCGCACCCTTGAGCGAGCCATCTGAAATTGCGGTGCCGGTGTTGATCGCCGGCGGCGGGCCGGTTGGGCTGAGCACTTCGATCATGCTTTCCCACTTCGGTGTGCCCTCGCTGCTGGTCGAACGCCATCCTGGCACGTCGGTGCACCCGAAGGCACGCGGGATCAACAGCCGCACGATGGAAGTCTTCCGCCAGTTCGGACTCGAGTCCGCCGTGCGCGCGGCTGGTCTGCCGCCGGAGCGGGCACGGTTTATCACCTGGACGTATAGCCTCGCCGGTGAGGAACTCGAGCGGCGGCAGCCGGCGCGATCAACGCCGCGGGGGCAGGAGTTTAGCCCTGTGCGGGCCTGCCTGTGTGCCCAGGATGACCTCGAACCAGTGCTGCGACGGGTCGCCGAGGAGCACGGCGATGTGCGGTTCAACAGCGAGCTTACCGGCTTTGACCAGGCGCCCGATGGCGTCAGTGCCACGCTCCTCGACCGCACCACCGGTCAAACACTGCCTGTACGGTGTCAGTATCTGGTTGCGGCCGATGGCGCCAGGAGCCGCATCCGCGATCAGCTCGGGATCGCCATGCATGGCCACCCGCTGCTATACCGCAGTCTCAATATCCTGCTGTCCGCAGATCTGACGCCGTGGACCGCAGAGCGGCCCAGTGCACTCTACTTCGTCGAGCAACCGGGGCTGCGGGGAACGTTCCTGACGATCAATGGCACGAACCGCTGGGGGTTTCTCGTCAACGATCTGCCGGCAGAGGATGAGCAGGGCACTGATATCAGCACGGGAGCGTGCGTCGAAATAATACGCCAGGCCGTCGGCGTCCCGAACCTTCCGGTCGAGATCCTCGGCGTTGTGCCCTGGGTGGCTGCCGCCCTGGTCGCCGAACGGTATCAGCAGGGCCGCGTCTTTCTTGCCGGCGATGCTGCGCACCACATGCCGCCGGCCGGTGGCTTCGGGATGAATACCGGCATCCAGGATGTCCACAATCTCGCCTGGAAGCTGGCCGCTGTGTTGCGTGGCGGTGCCGCCCCGTCGCTGCTGGAAACCTACGAGGAGGAGCGGCTGCCGTATGGCCGCGGCATCACCGAGCAGGCTCTGCGCAATGCCGCTTCTATGGGACGCGTCAATACAGCGGGACGCGTCAATACAGCGGGACGTGTAACCACGGCGGGACGCGTCAACACGGAACCTGTGACCACCCTCCTGCAGGTGCCAGAATCGAGTGCAGCGGGACCGGAGGCCGGGGACGCTGCGGTATCGCCGGCAGATG
>JBBRGK010000426.1:0-3671 GCA_038240805.1 Dehalococcoidia bacterium
GACCGTGCTGATCTTTGTCCGTCGGAAGCGACCTCACCCCTTCCCCTCTCCATTGCTTCGCCATGGAGAGGGGAAGGGGTGAGGTAGTTATGCTCGGTCTGCACGGGGGGCCCGACATCAATGGCATGAGCGGCATGAGCGGCGGCGCAAGCGGCGGCCTGCTCGCCGGCATTTCGCCCGACCATCTGCCGGCGCTATTCGCGCCGCTGCTTGTGCTGCCGGCGGTCTGGCTTTTTCTGCTGGTCGCTCGCAAAGCGGCAGGCGCAGGGTATTCTCCCGCGAGACGGTTTCTGCACGGGTATGAGCGTACATCACTGGTCCAGCGTGTGTTTGCCGTGCTGCTGCTGGTGACGGCGTTCATCCACCTGGGCCTTATCCCCGGCCACGCGACGGATGCGCCGAAGCTGGCGCGGCTGTTCGCGGTCAACGGCCTGCTGTTTGTCGCCGCCGCACTGGCCGTGTTCACCTGGCGCTGGTGGCGACCCGCCGCCGGGGTGCTGCTCGTGCTCACCCTGCTTGCCTACCTGAGCGCAATCAGCAAAGGCCAGGAGAGTGTTGACCAGCTCGGCATCGCCACCAAACTGGTGGAACTGGCCGCGCTCGGACTGCTGCTGCTTCCCTCGCCCCGAGCCATCGCGGCACGACACGGCACGCAGCGCCGCACACTGACGGCAGCGGCGCTGCTCGGCGCCACGGTGGTCACGGGTGTAGGAATCTGGGGCGCCGAGTTGAAGCCGAACATCACACACGCGGCGGACGCGGCGACGGTCGGGCAGGACGGCCTTGTGACGACCGCACGCACGGGAAACCAGCTAACACACGACGTCACCGGCATGGTCATGCAGCAGGTGCCGCTGCGCCCGCCCACGCAGGCTGAGAACGCGGCGGCGGTGAAGCTGGCTGCCGCCACGAAGACCGCAATCGCCCGCTACGACGATGTCGCTGTGGCGCTCGCCGATGGCTACCGGCCGTCCACGTCGCCCAAACAGTCGCTGATTCATTACGCCAACAAGGCGTACGCCCACGATGGCAGGGTGCTCGACCCGGCGCAGCCCGAAGACCTGGTCTATGCCAACACTGCGCACGGACTGGTACTGATGGGCGCGATGTTCATGACTGAAGGGCTCGGCGCCGCTGGCCCTGACCCCGCCGGCCCGCTGGTCCAATGGCACCGCCACACCAGCCTCTGTTTCGGCGCCGGCCCCGCGATCGATGGCTTACTCTCGCCCTTTGGCACCTGCCCGGCCGGCACGATCAACGTCGCCACGCCAGCAATGCTCCACATCTGGACCGCGATAGAACCGGCCCGGATCGGCGGAGAGGCGCCGCCGGTTCCGACAACGCGGTGAGCCTGATAGATAGCGGAAGGGGTGAGGTTACCCCCCGTAAATGTCGGCGCGGGTGAGCGGCACCCCTGAGCGGCCATCCGTGTCGGGGCGGCAGAAGAGCACCTGTAGCAGATTCATGCGGCCGAGGTCGAAAGCGCGCGCCGATGCCGCCATGTACATGCGCCAGACCCTGTACGATGGCTCACCCACCATCTGCACCGCCTCATCGTGGGCTGCCTCCAGCCGGTGCACCCAATGGCGCAGGGTACGCGCGTAGTGCTCACGCAGGTTCTCAAGGTCGCGGACTTCGAGACCGGCCGCCTCGCCCCGTGCGACGATCTCGCCCGCAGTGGCGAGGCGGCCGCCGGGGAACACGTAGCGGTCGATGAAGGCGCCATCGCCCCACAGGCGGCGGCCGGCGCGGGCGAGATGCCCCGTGTACGTGGGCAGGCCGGCGTAGACAATACCGTGATTCAGAAACAGACCGCCGGGCCGGAGCAATCGCGCCGCAGTCGCAAAATACGCAGAAAGCTGCCTCGCGGGCACGTGTTCCACCATGCCGACGCTGACGATCTTGTCGTAGCGACGCTCAGCCGGCAGGTCGCCAAAGCCACGTACTTCAATGCGGCAGCGCGCCTCCAGACCGGCGGCCGCGATCCGATCTCGGGCGTACCCAGCCTGCTGCTCACTGAGCGTGATTCCCGTCGCGGTGACGCCGTAGTGCCGGGCGGCATGGATGACGAGGCCGCCCCAGCCACAGCCGATATCGAGCAGGCTATCGCCGGGCGCAAGGCGAAGCTTGCGACAGATCAGGTCCAGCTTGGCCGCCTGCGCCTGTTCGAGGCACTCCTCTCCGGTTGGGAAGTAGGCGCAGGAGTAGACCATCGCCGGGTCCAGCCAGAGCGCAAAGAACTCGTTGCCCGCGTCGTAATGAAAGCGAACCGCCGGAGCATCGCGCCGTTCGTGCTGATGGCGTGCGACAGGCCGCGCGACGCCATCACCCGCAGGCGAAGCCATACCTGAGGTGAGCGCACCGTTTGGCGGCAGGTCGTCGGACGGCAGGGCCAGCAGATGGGGCAATAAGCGCGCCAACATAGCCGGAGACTTGAGCCGGTCGGAGACTGTATCTGTCAGGCCTGCCGTCGCTTCGACATCACCGACGATATCGAAGTCGTCCCGCAGGTACGCTTCTCCGAGACGTAGCTCGGAGGGCGGCAGGAACATGCGCCGCAGGGCGCCGGGGCGCTTGAGCAGGACGGAAAACTGCGCCCTGCCGCCGGACTCTGCCGGACCCTCGCAGGTGCCGTCCCATAGACGAACGTTGAAAGTCCGCCGCGCCGGCGGGCCAAACAGTAACGCGAGCACTGCGCGTGCATGCCGAACCGTGGCGGAACTGTGCACCGCAGGGCGGTCTTGAATCATGGGCTGGCCGTCCTCTGTCGCTGGCTGGCAACGTCCCCCGCCCCCACCATTCCAGAACATAGATGAGTCTAGTTCAGACTATATCCGGGGCGCCAGAGTCCGGCTCAGGTCGGACAGTGCCATACTCTCCAAACTGGAACAGAGCGATGGGACGCCTCGCAGCAGGCAACCGGCCTCGGCTTTCAGGCCGGGCCAATCGCACGAAACACGAAACAGGGGGCGCCTCGTGCAAGGCGCCCCCTGTTGTTATTTCCAGCAGTCCCTGCCAGGACACAGTTACTTGTTAAAGTACCAGCGCATGACGGGCTGATAGGGGAAGAACGAGCTTGGGGCAACGTCCGACGCCGTCGGATCCCAGAAGAAGGTGCGGGTGTCGGTGCTGAAGTAGATCTCGTACTGCTCCTCTGCGATCAGCGCCTCAATGTCGGTGAGCGTCTTCTTGCGCTCGGTCGCATCGTACTGACCGCGCTGCTTGTCGAGCAACGTATTCAGGGCTGGATCGTTAACGTAGCTCAGGTTGATCCGGGCGCGTCCGTTCGGCCCCCAGTAAAAGCGATCGGTCAACGTATCCTGGTAGGTCGGCACGGCGCGCGGGCTGTGGCCCATTCCTTCATAGTTGCCGGCATAGGTCGTGCTGATGTAGGTGGTGTACGGCTGCTCGTTATTCTGGATCGTGACGCCGATATCTTTCCACTGCGCCTGGGTCAGTGTCGCATTGTCCACGTAGGCCTGGCCGTAGGGAGCCGCGTCGGCATGGCTCCATTGCGCCGTGATCGCCGGACTGCCGGCCGCAGCGAGCAGCTGCTTCGCCGCCTTGCTGTGTACCCGGTTCGCAACTATACATGACTATACATATGAGTATCCCCGCCCGGAAGGCACACCTGAGCGCCAGAGAACAAGAGTAACAACGCGCGATCAGGC
>JBBRGK010000427.1:0-3666 GCA_038240805.1 Dehalococcoidia bacterium
GGCTGCCTCCCAGAAGCTGGAGAGATCGTACTGGTGGTTGGCCCGATCGTCTTTGCCGACCATCTGCGGCGAAAGCGGGGGTAGATGCATCGGGTTGGCGGTCGAGGCGAAATACTGGAATGGCTCGTGGTGCGGAATATAGTCCGGCACGACGTTCAGATCGCCGGCCGGGTCGAGGCCGTTCTGCAGGTCGAACTCCAGTTGTGGATGCCGGGTGGTGTTGCAGCCGCCACTCGGACTCTGAGCGAAGCCGCCCTGAAACCAGCCCCAGCTCACGCCAGCAACGTTGAGCAGATCGCCGAGGTTGCGCCGCGATGATGCCGCCACTTTGCTTGCGCTGGGGTCAGGGCCAGCGTCGGAGCAGGCATCCCAGAACGGATCAGTGTCCGCGTACAGCGTGCCGGTATGTGCGCCGGCTGGTGCGGTCGTTGCGGTAGAGTCCGCGGGTTTGGCTGTGTGTGAGCCGCAGGCCGGTACGATGCCGTAGACATGCTCGACCGGACCGCAGAGGATGCCGCTCGTGTCGCCGGCGACGAGGTTGAGGGCGCCGATCGTTGACTGACCGAAGGTGCTGCCGAATGAGTTATCGCTCATGGCGAAGCGCTGGGCATAGTTCCACAGCGCCGTGACTGTGTTGCCATCGTAATAGCCCATCGGCAGGACGTAGTTGCCGGCCCCATCGTCTGGGCAGTACTGCTGGGAGTTGAATGGTGGCAGCGAGGTGGATTGGACAAAGTTGTTCAGCAGGCCGCGGTTGACGGCCTTCTGCTCGCCCGAATAGGCATTGTTGACGAAACAGGTGTATGCGTGGGAGCGGTCGATGCGGAACGGGTTGACGAGGTTCGGGTTGATCGTCAGCAGACCGCCGTCGAGTCCGTTGACAGCGGGTGTGCCAGGCGCGGCGAAAAATTCCGGCTCGCTCGGCATATTGGCAGCGAAGGGATAGGTGCCGAAGTAGCTGTCGAAGGTCTTGTTCTCTTCGAATATCACGACGATGTGCTTGATCGGCGAGCTTGAGTCTGCGGGCGATTGCGCGATGCCAGGTGTTGGAGCGAGCAATCCGAGTCCGACGGCCATGACCAGCAGAGCAGAGAGACGAAAGTACATCGGAACCTCCCGGCTGTCATCCTAGCGGTTTCCCAGGACTTCTTGTACATCGGGCAGAAAGCGCTTGTGACGTATCGTGCGTACGGACACATGGTAAGGTTGGTGCGAGCGCCCCCGAATCCGGCGGGGCGTGCCTAAGATGATGAGGATTATCAGTAGGAAGGTTCGCCGCAATGCCATTCGCCTCTGCAAACGGTCTTGAGATCTGCTACGAAACCTGCGGCAAGCGCGAGGCTCCGCCGCTGCTGCTCGTGATGGGGCTGGGTGGCCAGTTGATCGCCTGGGATGAGCGTTTCTGCCAGGCGATCGCGAACCGCGGCTTCTTCGTTATCCGCTTTGACAACCGCGATATCGGCCTGTCGACAAAACTGGAAGGCGGTCCGGCGCCGGATGTCACGGCGGTGATGGGCGGTGATTTTTCGTCGGCTTCGTACCGTCTCGCGGACATGGCCGACGACGCGGTTGGCCTGCTGGACGCGCTCGGCATCGCACAGGCGCACATCGTCGGCGCTTCGATGGGCGGCATGATCGTGCAAATGATGGCGATCAAGCATCCCGATCGGGTGCTATCGATGGCGTCGATCATGTCCACCACCGGTAACCCGGAAGCTGGCCGTGCGACTCCCGAGGCGATGGCCGCCCTGCTCTCACCGCGCCCGACGACGCGCGAAGAGGCGATCGAGGCGGGGATGCGGGCCTCGATGATCACCGGCGCCAACCCTGGCTTTCCGTTCGATGAGGCGGCCCTGCGGACTCGTCTCACCGTGGCGTACGATCGCAGCAGCTATCCGGTCGGCATGGCGCGCCAGTTAGTCGCAATCATGGCCTCCGGCGACCGTACGGAAGCGCTGAAGTCGGTGGCAATCCCGACCGTCGTTATTCATGGCGAGGCCGACGCGCTGGTCACGCCCAGCGGCGGCGCCGCCACTGCAGCGGCGATTCCCGATGCAAAGCTGGTGACGATTCCGGGCATGGGCCACGGTCTGCCGGAAGGCGCCTGGCCGGTGATCATCGGCGCGATCGTTGAGAATACGCACCGCGCTGGCTCACCGGTCGCTGGAGCTCAGGCTGGCGCGCGGTCGTAGCGGATCTCTGCTGACCCGGTCGCCGGCTGCTTCGCTCCGTATTCAAGCAGTCGGCGACCGATTCATCCCCTGCCTCCGAAAAGGACGGCGCCGTGAACGCTGAACCTGAAGTCCTCCATCAAGTCCTCTACGAAGAGCGGGACTCGCTCGGGATCATCACGCTCAACCGCCCCGAAAAGCTGAACACGCTTAACGAGGCGGTGATCTCCGGCATTGCCGACGCTGTCGACGCTGCGACCGCGTCGAGGGAGGTGCGGGCGATCGTCCTGCGCGGAGCCGGACGCGCGTTCACGGCGGGCTACGATCTAAACCCGCGTGAGCGCATCCCGCGCCGGCCGCTCTACGACGCGCCCTCGCCCGAGCAGCGGGCGGGCGCCTGGGATCCCGTGCGAGACCTCGCGTTCATGGGCCACAACATGCGCCGCTTCATGAAGCTGTGGGAGTGCCCCAAGCCCGTGATCGCCCAGGTGCATGGCTATGCGCTCGGTGGCGGCACCGACCTGGTGCTGTGCAGCGACCTGATCTTCATAGCGGAGGACGCCTTCATCGGCTACCCGCCGTCGCGCGTCTATGGCACACCAACCACGATGATGTGGGTGTATAAGCTCGGGCTCGAACACGCCAAGCAGTTCTTGCTCTCCGGCGACGCGATCGACGCGGCCACTGCCTACCGCATCGGCCTGGTGGCGAAAGTGTTCCCTGCGGATCGCCTCGCAGAAGAAACCGAACGGTACGCGATGCGCTACCGGCACATCCCTGCCAATCAGCTTTCGCTGAACAAGCTACTGATAAATCAGGCCTACGAGAACATGGGCCTGCGCACCACCCAGCTTCTCGGTACGCTGTTCGATGGCGTCACCCGTCACACCGAGGAAGCGCTGCGCTGGCGCGAGAACTTCGGCGAGCTCGGCTTCCGCGAGACGATCCGCCGCCGCGACGCCCCTTTCGGCGACTACGGCGAACGGGCGAAATCATAAAATCAACTCATCCAACAAAATCACCTCCAACTCGGTGACGCGGCGCAGACGATGATCGTTGGTTACAAACGCAGTCGCTCCGTCGTGTAAACAGGTTGCGATTTGGAGGGCGTCCGCAGGCGCAAGTCGATACGTCGCCCGCAGTCTCGCTGCCAGTCGTGCGGAAAACTGGCCGATCGGAAGCACACTAAGGTTCGGGTAGTTCGCAAGCAGGGCATGATATTCATCCGCGACGTCGACGCGGCCTAGTTGCAGCGGTCGCATCAGCAATTCCATCACGGTTAGGGCGGAAGTTACGCCTCTAAAGAGTCCGCTCGTGAGGCCACTCAGGACGGCTTCCGCAGGTAAGGTAAATCGCGGTTCGCCCTCAAGCTGATAAATGAAGATCGACGTATCGATCCCAACGATGGCGTGAGCATTGCCGATCTCTGCTATTCCGGCCATGCCTCACGCTCACCACTGAGATAAGCGTCAGGATCCACGCCCTCCCACACCTC
>JBBRGK010000428.1:0-3659 GCA_038240805.1 Dehalococcoidia bacterium
AGCGGAACGGTATGGGCCGCTTGATCGCTGGGTTCTCCGCGATTTTTCTCACACTCTGCCTGAGTGGAAAGACCCTCAGGGCTCATCAATCACCATCGCACCGGAGGAGATTCTCAAGGCTGCAGGTAAGTCTGACGAGGATATTGAGCGAGTAGCCGCTGATGCCCAAAACCTTATCTTCATGAAGAAACTTATCCCTTCGTTCTCATGAAGCTGGGCGATACGTTCCTCCCTATCTCGGAAGAAGATGTCACCCATCTTTGGATCGTCATTACGGAACCGGATGCAAGCGGTTTAGTTGCTATCGTCAGTCTCACAACCAGGCGCAATAATAGTGACGAGACATGCCTTATTCAAATGGGCGACCATCCCTTCGTCCGGCACTAGAGTGTGATTGCCTACAAGTCAGCGAAACTGGTCGCCACAAGGATTTCGATTCCGTCTTAGCCAGAAATCTCTTTCGAGCTCAGCCGAACGTATCGAGCGCCCTGCTGAGGCGCATACAGAATGGCGCTCTCACGTCGATTTTCACACCACGTAAGGTGAAGGCCGCTGTTGCACACCAGCTCGGGATGAGTCTGTGAGTCACGGTCCCATTCTCTGGTGTCGATGACCGGTTGAACTCCAGGCCGCCCCGATAGAGGCATCCATATAGGGTCGCAGGACTGCTGCTGCAGAAGGGCGAACGCTGCGCCAGCCGAAGCGAGGACTACTCCTGCGGTATGCCCGGAATCCTGCGAAACGCCTATACTTGGGCCATGAATGCTGAACAGGTAGCCACAAAGCCGGTCTCGCTAATCGTATTCTCCGACTTCGTCTGACCCTGGTGTTACATCGGCCTCGTTGAGGTCGAACGGCTCCAGCAGGCGTATGACCTCGAGGTGCAATTCGCGCCGTTCCTGCTCGACCCCAGCACCCCTCCCGAGGGCAAGCCCCGCCGGCAGATGACGCAGCCGGGTGACCCACCGACAGCGATGGAGCAACGAGCCACTGAGCTCGGGATCGCCTTCACCCGCGGCCGTACATGGACATCGAACTCCCGTCTGGCTCTGGAGGCGGCGGAGTTTGCCGGCGAGCACGGCGAACCCGCGCGCTTCCACAAAGCGATGTTCAAAGCCTACTTCGAGGACCTTGCAGACATCGGCGACATCGACACGGTCGTCCGCATTGGCGTCGATGCTGGTCTGTCGGAGGCGGAGTTGCGGGAGGCGCTCACGTCCAGGCAGTACAGCAATGAGGTCGAAGAAGGCATCCGCTGGGCGCAGCAGGTAGGTGTGTCGGCCGTCCCGACGTTCGTTCTCGACGGCAAGTACCCCGTCGTTGGAGCGCAGGAGGGGCAGGTGTTTGAGCATCTGCTGAAGACAAAGCTCGGCCGGTCGCCCAGGTAACAGCAGACAGCGAGCGTGGCCGGGAACAATCGCCGCGCCTTCCCGCAACTGGGGCTCACGCTGAAAGATGGCGGCACCACAGTGCCCGAAATCGTCTTCGAACGCCGCGAGTTCAGCAATCCCGAAGCGATAACGTTCTACGAGTACGTTTCCGACTGTATTGTCTGCGCGAAACTCTGACCAGAGTCCCCCGCGAAAAGTGCCTGCTGCTGAGGGTCACTCCATGCCGCTCGCGCCGATCAACGGCATCGAACTGTACTACGAGACGGATGGCGCCGGTCCGGCGATCCTCTTTGCCCACGGGCAGGGCGGAAACTCCATGAGCTGGTGGCAGCAGGTGCCATTCTTTCAGCGTTCGTATCGCTGCGTGACGTTCGACCACCGGGCCTTTGGCCGTTCGGTTGATGCGACCGATCCGCCCGGCGGCAGGATGCAGTTCGGCCCCGATGCCCTGGCGCTGGCGGACCATCTCGGCATCGGGCGCTTCTTCATGGTCGCCCATTCGATGGGCGGTCGAACAGCGGCTGCGCTCATCAGGCGGGCTCCTGAACGGCTGCGGGGTGTCGTCTTCTCCGGGACAACCGCCGGAGCCACAAGCAACGAGGTACGCCAGTTACAGCGTGACTACGCCGCTACCCTGCCTGAGGCCAGCAGTTTGCTCCAGCGAGCGCTCGCGGCTGGCTTCAGTGAAGGGCATCCCGAGAAGGCGTTCCTTTACCGCGAGATTCAGCGGCTGAACCCGAAGCGGTCGGCCGACTTTCTCGCCGCTCCGCCCGGCTTCAGCGGCTCGTTCAGCGCCTACATCGCCGGCACGAGCGTGCCGGTACTCTTCCTTGTTGGCGACGAGGATGCGGTCACGCCCCGGCACATCGTTGAGTACGCGGCCAGACTCATTGACGGCGCCCGTTTCCTGACCATTCCGGGGGCAGGCCACTCCTCCTATTTTGAGAAGCCCGACGAGTTCAACGCGGCAGTGCTTGCATTTCTCAGGGAGGTAGAAGCGGTCGAAGGCGCCAGCGCCGCAACGCCGCTGCAGCAATGACCGGTACAGACTGCTGCAACGGGTATACTGCGACCGGCACGGCGGTGTGACGAATCGCCCGGGCTACGACATGGTATGAGTCATGGCGGCGACGGCAGACTGGTCGGAGCCTCGGCGCTGCGCATAAGGATCCATCGTGGTATGACATATTCATACCAGCCGTGGATACCGGAACCAGGAGAGAGTGGACATGCTGCTAAAGAGCCGCCGGCGTTTCCTTACCGGTCTCGGGGCGCTGGGACTCAGCCTGGGTTTCGGCGTACGGCGAACGTTAGCGGACAGCGGCGACAGCACGATCTACCTGACCTTTGATGATGGCTACGTCGGCACGCTTGAGAAAGCACGGGCGTTGGACGCGCTCGGGGTCACCGGAACGTTTTTCCTTACCGGGCAGGCGATCGAGTGGCATCCCCGCGAGGCCGAGGCCGCACTCAACCTGGGCAATCGGATCGGCAACCATACATACGACCATGCGAACCTGACGCGGCTGAGCGGAGACGGGGTAGCGCGGGAGATCCAGCGATGTGAAGACGCAGCCAATCGCGTGCTCGGCGTCAGCACGGCCCCGTTGCTGCACGCACCTTACTTCGCCGACAACAGCTACGTGCGGGGCATCGCCAACGGAATGGGCTACACCTCGATCCGCACCAACTGGGACACCAACGACTGGGCTGGCTCCTCCGCGAGCTACATAGCCAATCGGATCCGCCCCGGCGTCGTCACGATGCACTCCCAGGGCAGATTCACGGTTGCGGCGCTGTACGCGGCCGTCCCCCAGCTCATCGCCCAGGGCTACACCTTCGCCGTGCTGGGGTAGATATCTATTACTGCAACCTGCGCACGGCATCGAGACAGTCGCTCACGGAACGCCCGCCGTCCTGGCCGCCACAGTCCTGCAGAGCCGCGAGGGCGTCTGCCAGGGCACGGAAGCGCTCATCGGCGCGCACTGCCGCGCCATAGGTAGTGAGCTGGGCATCGACGCTGTCCCAGTTGCCGGCGTGCATCGCTTCGATAACGCGAGCACGGGCCTGATCGATTCCAAAGTCTGGCATCGCTGCCTCCAGAGAGGTGTGTGATGGGTGATGCCTACCGGCTTACTTCGATCGGTACCACCATACCGATACAGTAGCTGATATCGTCATGTATAGCGGCTGACGGCGCCGCGAGCCTGGTATAGCGGCTGACGGCGCCGCGAGCCTGGTATAGCGGCTGACGGCGCCGCGAGCCTG
>JBBRGK010000429.1:0-3650 GCA_038240805.1 Dehalococcoidia bacterium
CGATCTGACCATGCCTCAGTTAAAAGTGCTTCTCCTGCTGGGCCAGCATGGCAGCGCTCCAGTAAGCTGGCTCGCAACGCGCATGGTAGTTTCGCCGCCGAATATCACCGGGATTCTCGACCGGCTTGAGCAGCGTGGCTGGGTCGAGCGTACAAGCGACTCCCAGGATCGGCGCGTCGTTCGTATTCTGCTCACCGACGGTGGCAAGCAGCTTCTGCATGAGCTGGCTGGCGCCGGCGTGTCTCATATAGGTGAGTGCCTCGGCACGTTGCGCGACGGAAGCGCGAGCTCGTTGCGCGATGGGCTTTCCGCCTTACTTGAGACGCTGGCGGAACAGGATGTGAGCGCACACGATACTGTCTACGATGGGCGGCGGCGAGAGCTTCGCCGAACCCTCCCTCCGCGGGCCACCCCTCAGGCTGCCCCTCAAGCTAGCCAGGTAGCGAGCGCAGACCGATAGGCTGCGGGATCGTTCAGGTCGAGCAGAACTTCCATGGTGCCCACCTCGATCACCTTTCGCCCGGCCGCGTGTCGCCGCGTAACAGCATGCAGTCCCTCCGTTTCATCGGAGACGCAACGCAGTTCCGCCAACAAGCTACCGGCGATGACTACGGGATGACCGCGTTTGCCTTTGAAGGCTGGCACGGTTATCAGGCCACCGAGGTCGACGTGGCCCTCGATAAGCCGTCGCAATGTCTCAACGTGCCGCGGCTGATCGACATTGAGCAGAAGAATGGCATCTGTTCTGTCCGGAACGGCCAGGGCCCCGGCTCGCACTGACGTTGCTCTTCCTGCTGCGTACTCCCGGTTCAAGGCCACTTTGACAGCCAATTCGCGGAGGCTTGCGGTTACGTTCGCGGCTTCATGACCGACGACGACGACAACCGGGTCCAGCCCCGCTTCCAGCATCTGGCGGACCTGGTACTCGGCAAGCACAGACCCGCACCAGGGCAGCAACGCTTTCGGTCTGCCCATCCTCGTCGATAGCCCCGCCGCAAGCAGGATGCCAGCCGTCGCCATAGTCAGCGAGGGCCAGTTGAGGTCGTTCGGTAGGCCTTCAGAGCCCGGCGGAGGGCGTCTTGCGCCAGAACGGAACAGTGCAGCTTGCTTGCAGGAAGACCCCCTGCCGCCTCAACGATCTGCTCCTTCGTCAACGAATCTACCTCTTCTATTCCTTTACCAAGAATTAGTTCGGTGGCGATCGAACTGGTGGCGATGGCCGCCGGGCAGCCAACCGTCTGCCACCGTGCTCCGGTAATCACATCACCCTCTATTCGCAGCATGAGCTTCATCGTGTCGCCGCAGACAGGGTTGCTTTGAACCCCCACCGCATCCGGGTGTTCCATGACGCCTGCATTGCGGGGGTTCGTGAAGTGGTCGAGCACGATCGCGCTATACGAATCGTCAGCCATCGTCTACTTCCTCGCTCTCAAGCGACGTCACGCCCAGTGCGCTGAAAATTGCCAGAAGCTGATCGCTGTTGGCATGGCTGTACCGCGGCAGCGCCATTACGATTCTGCCATCGGCGCCGATCACAAACGCGGCGCGGTGGGCGCGGCCGGAGCCCTCGTCAAAAACGCCGTAGGCTTCTGCGGCCTCGCCGCGCTCGTCGCTGACCATACGGCCGCTCGGAATACCGAGAGCATCTGCAAAGCGCGACTGCCGCTCAACCGGGTCGGTGCTGACGAAGACCGCGACTGCGCCCAGTTCATCCAGCAGCGATTTTTCCGCGTACAGGCTGGCAAGCTGCGTGGCGCAAGCCGGCGTCGACGCCTCGTGATAAAACATGAGCGCGACGATCCTGCCGGCAGGATCGGGGATCTCGATCACGCCATCCAGCGACCACAGCATCAGCTTCGGCGCCTGCTCTCCCGCTAGCGGCGATATGCCTGAAATCGGCTGCATCAGGGCAACGCCTCTGCGGACCCAGATGCCTCGAGGTCGCTCAGTTCTTGCAACGAGTCCGCATCGAATCCTCGCAGGGTCGGCAAGTGGATGCCTTTGCTCTGCGCGAACACCCGGAGTCGGCCCAGGCCCTCGGGGTCGAGTAGTGCGCTCACTGCCCCACGCCGGGCCAGAAACTCCTCCAGACCTGGCGCTGCCGACGGACCGCCCGCCAGCGCATCCTGGATGCCAAGTGCCGCGAGAAAACGCTGTTGGCTCGTGAATCCCACGGGATCGAGGCCCACCTTCCGGCCGGCCATTGCGAGCGAAGTGAAGTCGACGTGGCTGGTGATGTCCTGGCGTCCGACTCGCTCGTACGGGTCAACGTTCGATGTGTGCTGAAAGAAGGTCAGCAATGTGCCAGCACGTCTCCAGGGAGCGTAGAGACGGCGTGCGGCGTATCCGTAGTCGATCGTTAGCACGAAGCCGCGAGTGAGCAACTCACCGATCTCTGTCATCCAGGTGAGAGCATCAAGGTTCACCTCTGCCTGGCAACCTTCCCCTGATAACAGACCCAGCTCGGCGAAGTAGCCCGGAAGGTCCGGTGTAGATGGCTCACCGATCAGGTCGATGAAGGCGTCGCCAGAACGTCCGACGTAAAGCTCGAGCAGGCGGCCCTCCGAGACCGTAACACGATGAAAGGGGAAACTGTCCACGAGCTCGTTACTGAGCAGGCATCCGACAAACCGAGCGCTGGGCCTGTCGAGCCACTCCACGTAATGAGCGAGGGAGCCGAGAGTTGCGATCTGTCTCTGACACTGGAGAGAGCCCGGCTCAATAATGATGTATCTGATCTCCCGGAGCAGATCTCCGCGAACGGCGGTGAGTACTGACCTCGCCAGCGAGCCGTTCCCCGCACCCATTTCGACGACCTGGAACGGCGAGGGTCGTCCGAGCAGTTCCCAGAACTGCAGCAACTGCCGGGCAAGAATTGCGCCAAACAGCGGATGAAGCTCCGGACTGGTAACGTAGTCTCCACGCCCTCCGATAGCGGGTCGCACGCGGTAGTAACCCTCCTCAGGGTGATAGAGAGCCAGTTCCATGAACCGGCGGAAGGTAATACGACCCCAGCGGTCGATCTCGTCGAGGATAAGCCCTCGAAGCTGCTGGTTATCGGTTGCGGAACCAAACTCGTCCGCCTGCCAGTGCGTAGCGGCAGCGCCTTCGGTGCTCTCGGTGGTTGCGGGATTGTGGCTCTGCTCGCTCATACAGCACCATGCTAGCGGCAGGCTAACGGCGGGTCGAGCGAATCCGAGACGCCGGCGCTCGCTCCGCCGGGCGAAACCTCTGAACGAACCAATCCGGGAGCCCTAAAGTGCAGGCGCATGTAAAGCTCTGGATCGACTTTGAGGGCGGCCTTGCGATAAGCGGCTATCGTGCCCGGTTGCTGCGTCACATTCATGAGACGGGGTCGCTTGCCCGCGCTGCCTCCCTGATGCATCTCTCCTATCGGCGCGCCTGGGGCAAGGTCCGAGAGCTTGAGGAGCATCTGGGTGTGCCACTTGTACAGAGCGATGTCGGTGGCGTCGGTGGTGGACGTTCAAGGTTGACCGCTGTAGCGATGGAACTGCTGCTGAACTATGAGGCCTTCTCAAGAGAGTTGGAAGAGTCGGCAGCCGCCTTGCAGGAACGGTATTTCGGCACGCCGGAGGCAGGTTCCACCAGAGTCGTGGTCTCAGGCGAGGGCGTGAAGCAGGTCGAGGCGA
>JBBRGK010000430.1:0-3627 GCA_038240805.1 Dehalococcoidia bacterium
CCTACTATGACCTGTACACGCTTGGTTTCGCCCAGGTCGGCCCGGCCGTCGCGGCCGGGCCTGCTGCGGCCCGCATGGCAACAGGCACGCTCGCGCCGCTGTAGATATCGCATCTTTCTGTAAGCAAACATTTATGGCGTAACAGTCACTGCGGCCTGAAGTGCGGCAGTGCTCACGCCGACACTTAGGTTATGGCGCGTCTACACGTGGGCGCGGGCGCAGGTGAATCAAAGCTGCACGGGCAGGACGTTTCCGGCGGAGCGGGTCAGATGGCAATCATGGTCGTGATCCGCTCAGGCCGCTGGCCGGATGAAGGCGCAGTCATCAAGCTTGGCGGCTACCGGCAGGCGTGGCGCTTTGCCAGCGACTGGCAGACCCGCCATCCATACGATCGCCTGAGTATCTTCTCGCCGCAGTTGAAGCCGCTGGTTGCGCTCGACGCCGATCATCGCCCCAGCGCCCACTCTGGCAGCCGGGCGTCGGGCACGCTGTCGTAAGGCGGCAGGTACGGCTTCACATCGAGCACCGGCGTGGCATCGATCGCGTCGAGTCCGCAGACGTACAGCATGCTTCCATCAACACGCAGCAGTTCGACAACCGAGCAACCGATCGGGTTTGGCCGGCCGGCGATCCGTAGAGCCAGGACGCCGATCCTCGGCAGACGAGGATCGCCGCCCGGATGCAACGAGAGCACATCCCGCGGTTCTGCGGCAGCCAGATGGAGCCAGGTCAGCACGATCAGGTGCGAGAACCCATCCAGGCCGCGGACTGCTTCGGCCAGGTCTGGCCGCAGCTCGATGCGGGATTCTACCGTCTCCCAGCAAGCCTGGCGGGGTTTAGCGATGCCGTTATGTACGGTACCGATGGCACTCATTGCAATGCCCGGATCGTTGGTGGCCGAGGAGTTCAGAACACCTCCACTGCCTGCCATACCGATCCTTGCAATTGAATTCCAGAATTTCCCAAACATTTTCCTCACAAATGTGCCCTGCACCCGTAGACAAACTGTAAAGTTTTGGTAACAATGGCTGCAGCGGCCCGGTATTCCCTTGCGTTGATGCTGCAAGACTGTATCATCTACTCACGGCGACGTACCTCCGGCAACAGGTAAGCCTATAGTATTGGGTGGGGCGGATCCCGTCCGGGGGTAATAAGGAGAATGGCTATGCGTCGATTAGCAGCACTGCTGGTGGCAGGATTCATGGTGCTCAGCACCTTCGCGGTGGGGAGCTTCATGCCGGTCACGCACGCCACCGAGATCTGGTGTGAAGACGATCCGATCGTGCATATCAACGGCGTCACCGTTAATATCAACGTCGGAGTACGGTCGAGCGCGGCAGGGCACATCACCGGACCGATTCAGGTCACGGTCATCGTCCCCGAGGGCGCCAAGACCTCTGGCGCGGGCACTTTCCCGGCCGACTTCAGCAGTAATGGTATCCACATCACTGGCACTGTCCATGTGCAGTTCGTCGAGCAGGGCGATGGCCACGGTCACGGCGACAATCATGTGACAGTGCTGGCCCGTGTGCCTGGCGACGCCACGAGCTTCGGCACGCGGCTCTCCTCGTCGCAGAGCGACCGGACTGACGTATCGACCAGCAATCACACGATGTCAATCGGCTTCAGCCTCGGCGACGGCCAACATGGTCAGCACGGCAACTAACGCCGCAAACTAAAGGGTAGCAGGTAATCATGCTGAAAATGGGCCGCGATCAGCAGAAAAGGATCAGTGCCCGGAAGCCGGTGCCCGTTCAGGCACAGGCGTTCCTCTGGCTGATTACAGCTCTTGCGCTGATCGGTTTCGCAGCTGCAGCCTATCACCGGCCTGACTTTACTCCGCGCACGGTCGAGCTGTTTGTGCTCCTCACCGTGCTCACCGCGTTCGCCTACCGATTCCCGATCGAACTGGCGCCAAAGATTAAGCTGCTGGTCGTCCAGGTTTCGATTTTCGCCGCGCTGCTTTTGCTCCCACTCTCAATGGCAGCGGCGACGACGGCGCTCGGTGTTGCAGTCGGCGAGGCACTCAAAGGCGCTTCCCTCCGACAGCAGATCTTTAATACCTCAATGGTTACCCTGGCCAGCATCTGTGCTGGTGCAGTGCTCCATCTCTTCACTCCACATGAGTTCGTCAGCCGTCCCGAGTTCCTTCCCGCAGTCGTCGTCACCGCTGCGGCAATCGTCGATTATCTGGTCAACGCCCTGATCGTCGGCACGATGGTCAGCCTCCACACCCGCCGCAACGCGTTTGCCGGTTGGTTGCAGAATCGCCTGCCAACGATGCCGCAAACTGCAAGCCTCTACCTCCTCGCTGTGTTCGCCGCCCTGATCGGGAATGTCCAGCCCTGGACTCTGCTGTTTGTCACCGTTCCGGCGCTGGTCGTTTACCGCTCACTGCGCGACGGCGTCGCCCTTCGCTCCCAAACGCGAGAGGCTGTCGAGGAACTTGCCGACATCGTTGATATGCGCGACCGCTATACGTTCGAGCACTCGCGGCGCGTGGCAGAGCTTTCCAAAGAAACCGCGCTCCGTATGGGCCTCAGCAGCGAGAAGGCGCAGGAAATCTTCATGGCTGCCCGTGTCCACGATGTGGGCAAGATCGGCATCCGTTCCACCACCCTCTTCAAAGAAACCGATATGGAAGAAGAGGAATGGACAGAGATGCGTTCCCACCCCGAAGTCGGAGCTAAGCTCATCAGCCGCTTCCCCGATTTCTCCGCCGGACGCGACATCGTTCTCCATCACCACGAGCGCTTCGATGGCAAGGGCTATCCTGAGGGTCTTGCTGGCGAGCAGATTCCGCTCGGTGCCCGCGTCGTGGCCGTAGCCGACACATTCGATGCCATGACCAGTAACCGCTCCTACCGGCAGGCGCTTCCCATTGAGGTCGTTTTCGCTGAGCTTGAGCGCGGTCGTGCCACCCAGTTCGATCCGCGGGCGCTCGATGTGTTCCTCGTCATCCTGCGCGAGCACCCCGAGTACGTTACGCGTACTGAGTCGATGACCTCGGCGCCTCGCGTCGCTGCAACGGCAATGCCGGGAATGACCGTCGCGGGCGGCTAATGGACCTGGCCTTCCAACAACCCGGCGAGGGGGAGCTTCAGTGTGAAGGCTCCCTCTTCCTTTGCCTGCGGGCCACGACGCTGTTTCGCTAGAGCTGGGTCAAGCCAGCCCGCCGAGTCGGATCAGCGATACCACAGCCAGCCAGCGGCGCCACCAGCAATGACGATGAGCGCCGGGTGGACCCGCCGGCTGAGCAGCATCAACGTTGCGGCAACCATTACGGCCGCAGTGGCAGCGTCAACGACGGCCGCGCGTGTGAGCGTGTAGCTGCCTGCAAGCACCAGTCCCACGGTGACGGGCGCCATGCCGCGCTGGATCGAGCCACGCCAGGGCGACTGATCGATCCTGTCCAGCTGCCGTCCGGCAATGAAGGCAACCGTCCCCACGGGCAGGAACATAGCCACCGTCGATGCCAGTGCACCGGGAAACCCGGCGACCTTATACCCGATAGCGATCACCATCAACATGCCCGGGCCGGGCGTAAGCTGGCCCAGGGCGTAACTGCTCGCGAACTGCTGCGCCGTCAGCCAGTGATGCTGCTCGACAACCACCCGCTGCAGTTCC
>JBBRGK010000431.1:0-3627 GCA_038240805.1 Dehalococcoidia bacterium
GGTTGGTGAAGAACGTCCATCCCTCCATGTCCTCGCCGACCACCTTCCTAGCAGAACCAGGGCTACAACGGGCCATGGTACGAGGGGCGCCCCTCAGTTCGCGACACCCATCAGACGTCATTTGACACGCGACACTTATTACGTCTATTTTCTGTCGTGTCATACAAGTCGTAGGTGGGGATGCCGGATGTTCTGTTGCTGCGCTACCGCCGTCAACATCACGGACCCCGCGCTGACCAGAGATGTCCAGCGATGACGTCCGTTCTCGTGGCGGTTCTGGTCCTGCCCCTCCTGACGCCGGCCATGCTGGGTCTTCCGGGCAGCCGGCCGTCATGGTTTGTGGCCCGCTTCGCGACGGCCGCATCAGCGGCAGCCCTCGGCTGCGCCGCAGCACTGACGATCTCGGTATGGGTACGCGGTCCCGTCAGCGCCGTCGTCGGCCACGGCAGCAACGCCGTCGCCGGCTGGTATGCCGACCGGCTCTCGACTGCGCTGCTGTTGCTCATAACGGCCGTCGCAACGGTGGTGCACGGCTTCGCTGGCCGGTACCTGAACGGAGACAGCCGCTCCTCTTGGTTCTATGGGACGAGCTCGCTTCTCACCGCAGCGGCGGGGGCCACGGTGTGCTCCAGCACGCTCATCGGGTTGGCCACGGCGTGGACTCTGACCGGCGTCGCGCTGTGCGGCGTGCTCGCCACCTACTCACAGCTGGCAGCGGCGCGCCAGGGGGTGGTGCGCACTGCCATCAGCTTTGCCATCGGCGATAGCGCCTTGTGGGTCGCCGTCATCGTGGCGAGCGTCAATTGGGGCAATCTCGACCTTCGTCGATTGCCTGCCGCCGTACCGCGGCTGACCGCAGATCCGTTCGCTGTGGACGTCGTCGCCTGCCTGCTGGTCGTAGCTGCGCTTGCGCGATGTGCCCAGATTCCCTTTCACCAATGGCTTCCGGCCACCCTTTCGGCTCCGACCCCGGCGTCAGCGCTGCTACACGCTGGGGTCGTCAATGCCGGCGGTTTCCTGCTAGCGCGGCTCAGCCCGATCTTCGGCGCTTCCGAGGTGGCGACGCACCTGGCACTACTCGCCGGTGCGCTGACGCTCGGATACGCCACGGTCCTCATGCTCACCAAGGCCGACATCAAGGGAGCGCTCGCATACTCGACGATGGCCCAGATGGGCTTCATGCTGACGGTCTGTGCCCTCGGCGCTTTCGCAGCAGCGATCTTCCACTTGATCGCTCATGGCGCCTACAAGGCGACACTCTTTCTCGGTTCCGGCGCCGCCGTTGATCGCCGAAACCGACATCGGCATGGCGTGCCGCCCCCCGAGATCGCAGCCTTCCGGCGCATCACCCTGGCAGTGGCCGCGGCGATCGCGGCTGCCGCCTCGGTCACTGTCGCCGCTCTGCTGAATCCTCCTGGCGGCGGCGTCGTCAGCACGTGGCCGTTGCTGATCTTCGCAGCCGCCGCCGCCGGCCGCGGACTGTACGGATGGTTCCACTACAACGCGACCGCAGGTGGCGTCGTCTCAGGTATTGCTGCTACCGCTGGCATTGCCTTCGCCTACGTCACAGTCGCTGACCGTGCCGCCCACTGGCTCTCGGTGGGCTTGTGGCCGGCTCACGCCGCGCTCAGCCCGTGGTGGCTGGTAGCCGTCGCCGTCGTGCTGGCTGTCACTGCCCTGCTGCCCGCCATCCCGCCGGCGGCGAATGCGACGCGTCGCCTTTACGTGGCAGCGCTCAGCGCGGGTTACGTCCCCGCCAGGCGGCTGCCCTTCCATCGCTTTCCCGCCGGCGGCACGACGACTCTGCTCCCCGTCCCAGCCGGAATTCGTGAGGTGGCTTGATGACGCAGCCGAGTTCCGCTTCCACCAGCAACCGCGTCCGGCTGCGTACCGACGTGACGATCGCCAGTCGCGTGCTCGCGCCGCTATGGCCTATTGGCACGTTCATTGCTGTGAACCCACTCGGCGGGCTGGAAGAGCAGCCCTTTCCGGCGGCCATCAAGCGCGCCGCCGACCTATGGGGGGCCCGCGGGACGTTGGACGAGCCAGCCTTCCGGGGGCAGTACGACGCCGGGCGAATAACGACGGCAGATCTGGAACGCGCTCTCATCGAAGGCGGCTACCTTTTGCCCGACGACATCAAACTGGCGATCGGCAGCCGGAAATTCTCGACGCTCGAGCTCTTAGTGGCGGATCTGCTCGGCGGGCGACCGGCGCCGAGACCCGCTCGGCGGGTGCTTACGCGCTCTGAGACGCTTGACCCAGCGGTCGCCGACTGCATCGATGAGAACGTCGCCAAGTGGTGCGCGGCATTCTGTGATGACAGCCAGGCGACCTGGCGAATGCCTGCGGGTGCTGATGGCCTCTACCGCTCCTGGCGTCGGCTGGTCAGCCACGACCACCGGTTACCCAAAGCTGTCCGGGGGCGATTGAGACAGCTGCCCGAAAAGGCCGAAGACGCCGCTCTGCAGGCGCTGGATTCTCTGGGCATCCCGCATTCAGAGCGGCAGACTTACCTGCAGGCGCACCTCTCCCGGTTGCCTGGCTGGGCCGGCCACCTGCGTTGGCGCGCAGAGCACGCGGCCGGGGATGGCGGCGGCGACGACCTCGTCGACTACCTGGCCGTGCGCCTCAGCTACGAGGCCGGCTGGTTGGCCAGGCACCGCGAGTCCGACCGCGTGCCGGTCGCTGCTCGCCCACCTCTGGAAGACAATGCCTCCCCCTCCGACGACCTCCGCCGCGCTCGCCGGGCTGCCTCCACGCTGCAGGTGGTCGACGCAACCGAAGCCGAGATTGGTTGTGCCGCGGCGGTCCTTCGGCGGCTCCCCGCCGGGGAGCGCACCTTGGTATGGCTTGACGCCTATGAGCGCCATTACCGTGACGTTCTGATCGATGCCTTGTCGGAGCAGCCCAACCCCGCTTCCCGGACCCGTCCGAAAGCTCAGCTCGTCTGCTGCATAGACGTCCGATCCGAAGGATTGCGCCGGCACCTTGAAGCTCGCGGAAACTACGAAACCCTAGGTTTTGCTGGCTTTTTTGCCGTCGCAATCCAGTTCAAAGAACTCGCAGGAGGGCAGCCATCCGCGCTCTGTCCGGTCCTGCTGCAGCCGCGGAATACCGTGCGCGAGACCCCGTTGCCGGACGGCGAGGCTACTGCGGCGAGCTACGCCCTAGCACGACAGAGACTGGCCGGTACCGAGCAGGCCTTCCACGCAGCGAAGGACAGCATGCTCGGTGGTTTCAGCCTTGCGGAAGTAGGCGGTCTCGTCGCTGCTCCCGTCGCAGCCGCAAAGACCTTTTGGTCGTCCGGCTACGCTCAGCTGAAGAACACGCTGGCCATGCGAATCGTGGGAAAACCTCAGACGGAGCTGACGCTTGACGACGGCTTCACCTGCGAGGAACAATCGCTCTTCGCCGAGACCGCCCTGACGATGATGGGACTGTGCTCGGACTTCGCCAGGATCGTGGTGCTCTGCGGCCACGGTGCCAGCACCCAGAACAACCCCTACGGCGCTGCTCTCGATTGCGGAGCCTGCGGTGGACATCGCGGCGGTCCCAATGCCCGCACCGCAGCCGCTTTGCTGAACCGCAGCAACGTGCGTGAACATCTTGCTGGCAAAGGAATCG
>JBBRGK010000432.1:0-3614 GCA_038240805.1 Dehalococcoidia bacterium
CAGACCAATGTACTTCGTCGCACAGTGGATCTGAAAAGCGGAAAGAGCTCTACCGGGTTCCCTGGAGCTGCGTGATGAGCTCCTTGAGTTCCGCGATCTGGGTTTGTTGCGCAGCATCCTGCGCCTCAAGATGTGCCTGAATCTGCGAGCATTCGTGGAGCACCGCTTCGGCGTCTTTGTAGGTCGCCTCCGAGCGCCGGTCGGCCGCTTTCGCCTGGATATTCTGACCCACAATGATGATCGGCAGGAGCACCAACTGCAAGAACGTCTGTGCAACCCAGGCAACGATGACGATACTCTCACCGCTCTTGATCGCGGACGGAAAGCTAACCAGCGCGATCACGGTGAACAGGTACGCGGCCCACATCGTGCCGACGACCGTCGTGATGAATAAGCCCAACCTGCCGTTGAGCCCGACCCGCTCGTCGTTCACTTTCGGTGGTGGTGGTGCTGTGCCCGCCAACCGATCGCGTGTCCGTGGGTGCGGCACGTGCTGAAAGATCCCGATCAGTTGCGACATGGACATATCCTCCGAATGTATTTGTCGTCTTGTCTGCTCACCGGTGGTGCCCGGACCGTAGAGGATAGCGCCAAGCGCTGTCAGCAGAGGATGGCGCCGAGTGCTGTCAAACGTATCTTCCAACAGCCAGGGCAGTTACACGAGGCTTGAACGAGCGGGATTCACAGTAATGACGAAACCCGTATACCGAATATGGCCGCAACTGTATCTCAATGCGCTAAAATCCGCGCACGCATCGACCTGCACACCTTTCGCTCGTCGCCTCGATGCACCCGCGCGAGCGATCTGATACGAGTGGGGGACTCCGCATGAAACTTGCCATATCTCTGACCCTGCTGGTCCTGGCCGGACTGGCACTGCCCTGGCAGTCGCCGGCGGCGGTGCGGGCGCAGTCGGCGGCCTACGGGATCAGCCACGTGATTATCCTGCCAACTCCGCCTGGCTCGTTCGACATCGGCTTCGTAGATCCGAGCGCCCATCGCTACTACATCGCCAGCTCAACCCACGCTGCGGTCGAGATTTTCGACACAACAACTGACACCTATGTCGGCGCCATCGGCGGATTCGCCGGGCTTCACCCGGAGCGGCACACCTCCGGTCCGACAGGTGTGCTGGTGACTCCGGATACGCACCAGCTCTGGGCCGGAGACGGCGACAGCACGGTGAAGGTGATCGACACCACGACCAACACGATTATCGCGACGATCTCTACCGGCGGCATGCGTCGCGCCGATGAGCTCGCCTACGACCCGATCGACCACCTGATCGCGGTGGCAAACGATGACGAAGAGCCACCATTTTTGACCCTCATTTCCACTACTACATTGAAGGTAACGGCGAAGATTCTGTTCGCCGAAGGCACGGAGGGTCTGGAACAGCCGGTCTGGGATCCAGCTTCCGGGCTGTTCTACCAGGCCGTGCCGGCGACGAAAGTCAACAGCGGTGGCGAGGTCGATGTAATCGACCCGAAGACCGCGGTGATCACCCAGGTCTATCCAGTCACCAACTGCAATCCGGCTGGGCTGGCGCTGGGGCCAAACAGGCAACTGCTGCTCGGCTGCACCGGCGATCCGCGCAACTCGATAGTCATGGATGACACGAATGGCGCCATCGTGGCGACGATTTCCGAGGTAGGCGGCTCGGACGAGGTCTGGTACAACCCGACCGACAACCATTACTACCTGGCAGCAAGCGGAATGACGTCGGACGGCACGAAGAAAGGCACGTCCACGCCGGTGCTTGGCGTCATCGATGCCGCCTCCAACCGGTGGCTGATTAACGTGCCGACCGTCACCGGCAGTCACTCGGTCGCGGTCGATCCGACCACAAACCATATCTTTATGCCGATTGCAAAGGTCGGCATCGGCGTGTACACCGCCGCAAGCAGCGACAACCAGTAAATCACAGGCCGGTCAGGCCGACGCATTTTCAACCAGCCCCATCGCCCTCAAGCGGTGGGGCTGGTTGCGCGCTACAATTAGTTCATCCTGCGACGAGGAACCTTGATGCCAAGTGAAACGATCCTGGTGGCCGCATCCTTCGAAAAGAGCGAACAGGCGGAGGCGGCTGTGACCGACCTGGGCAAGGCCGGCTTTGGGCAGGGCGAGATCTCGCTCATGTACACGGACCGCAAGCACATCGTCGAGCAGGGAATCCTCAGCGGCGTGCTCTACGGCGGCGTCGTCGGTGGCCTGGTCGGGCTGCTCTTTCCCCCGGCCGGGATCATCGTCGCGGCGGGGCCGATCCTGGGCGCGGTCGCATCTGCGCTCAGCAGCGCCGGAGTTGTCGCCGTGGCCGGTGGCGCCCTCAGCGGACTGAGCAGCGCCCTGGTTCAGGCGGGTATGCCGCACGAGATCGCCACCCAGTTCGGCGAGCATATCCACAAAGGCGACACCCTCGTCGTCGTTCACACCACCGCCGATCAGGCGTCAAAGGCCCGGCAAGCCCTCGATGCGCATAACCCCCGCGCATCGACCGACACCCTCAAGCAGAGCGGCCAGTCCTCTCCCGCGTCATAGAACCGCCCGGAACTGCTGGGAACACACGGGAATACAGCTAATCGAAGAGGCGGTGCGCCAGCTGCGCGGTGAATGCGGCGAATAATCGCCCGGGCAACAGCAGGGCCGGTCTACTTCTGCTACCGGGCAGGGGTAGTTGTCGCGTGTCCGAAATACTGCGGTAGAAGCATGCAGCCTGCTCGAAATGAGACTACTAATAAAGCAGTGCAAATAAACGGCGTCCGCGTTGCGGTCGCCAAACGCAGCGAAAGGACGCGAATAATGGTTCAGTCATCGCGCAGCAACCCCGCGGATAAGCCGGATAGCGGCCTCAGTTCATCGAGCAGCACGCCGATGGGTGCGTCTGCTTCGGGCGGATCATCCCGCCCCGTCATGTCTGGCGGCTCGGGCTCGTCGAGCAGCTCAAGCCCGCTATCGGGTGCGGGGTCTTCCAGCAGCTCGAGCCCGTCGAGCTCCGGTTCGTCGAGCATGTCAGGGGGATCCGGTTCTTCGGGTGGCTCCAGCATGTCCGGCGGTTCCGGCGCTTCCGGAAGCTCTGGCGCTTCGAGCGGCTCGGGTTCTTCCGGGAGTTCGAGTTCTACACGGCCCTCCGGTTCCTCGGGTAGTTCAGGCGCTTCAAGCAGCAGCGGTTCCGCTGGCAAGGAAGAAGAGTCGGGCGGCTCGGACGGCATGTCCGAACAGATCGACGCCGGCATGGCGAAGGCCGCCGGCAGCCTGCGCGATGCCGCACAGATGGTGCGCGAACGCGCCGGCAGCGTGCCGGTTCCTGGCGCGGACAAGGTCGCGGAGGCGGCAGCAGGCCGCGTCGAGACCAGCGCTCAGTACCTGGAGGAGCACTCCCCTGCCGACATGTGGAGCGACCTGATGGGCTTCTGCAAGGCGCACCCTGCCGGCGCCCTCGGCATCGGCTTTGGCCTCGGCTACATGATTAAGAAGCTGATGCCGTAGCCGTTTCTCCCCGCCGCGGGCATCGCGGCCGGGTCCATTCCTTCAATAAGCGCCCGGCGACATCACTCTGTCGCCGGGCGCTTCTCTGTTTGCAACGAGGACGACGTCGGGCGATGCGCGCCGCTTCG
>JBBRGK010000433.1:0-3611 GCA_038240805.1 Dehalococcoidia bacterium
TCGGCACGACCGGGCCATACGCCGAGTTCAAGTGCTACGACATGGTGGCCCAGGCAGCGGGCGGCGCCTTCAGTCTGACCGGCACGATGGACTCGCCGCCGCTGCGCCCCGGTCCGACGATGGCAGACACGGGCTCCGGCCTGCATCTTGCACTCGGCATCCTCGCTGCGTACATTCAGCGGATGCAGACGGGCGAGGGGCAGAAAGTCGAAGTCTCGATGCAGGAGACAGTGGCGAGTTTCATCCGGTGCGGCCTCTCGCACCGTGAGCGCTCAGGCAACCCGGTGCCGCGCCGGGGCAACCGCACGGTCGCACCGACCGACCTCTACCCGTGTGCACCCGGCGGACTGAACGATTATGTGTACATCATGGTGGTGACGTCGCGTATGTGGGATCACCTCGTCGCCGCGATCGACCGTCCGGAGCTAGCCGTGGATCCCCGCTTCGTCACGATCAAGGAGCGTCACCTGAATGGCGACGCTCTTCACGCTGAGATCTCGGAGTGGACGTCTACCCGCACGAAGTATGAGGTAATGGAGCACCTGGGCGCTGCCGGTGTGCCCTGCGGTGCGGTGCTCGACTCCGGCGACCTGCTCAGCGATCCGCACATGCTGGCGCGCGACGCGGTCAAGACAGTGGTGCATCCCGAGCGCGGCCCCTGGGAGTTCATCGCGCCGCCGATCAGACTGTCCGATTCGTGCGTGGAGATGACGCCGGCACCACTGCTGGGGCAGCATACCGCCGAGGTCCTGGAACAGGAGCTTGGGCTGAGTGCCGAAGCGCTGGATGCACTGCTTGCCGGCGGAGTGATCGGGGGACGTTAACAATGAGCATGACAATGCTGGCGCGTAGCCTGGGTATCGCACGGATGCTGCTGGGGCTGACGGTACTCTGGTCGCCCAGGTACGCTGCGCGACTGGTCCAGCTGCCGGACGATGATGTGAACCCAAGCTTCGGCTTCGTCTCGCGCCTGGCCGGCAACCGCGACCTGGTCATGGGCGCCGGCTTGCTGTGTGCGCCTCGGACGACAATGTCGCTCTGGCTGAAGGTGTGTGCGGCAACCGATGCTGCCGACCTGGCGGTCGGACTCTGGTCATTGCGTAGCGGGCTCAGGCCACGGGCGGCATTCGCAAGCGCCGGCGCCGCGGCAGGCGCCGTGGTGCTCGAATTGCTCGCCTCACGGGGCTGAGACCCGGCGCGGACGCGCTTACATCCCGGTAACTTCCGGAGTATGGTGCCAGGCGGCGCAGCGATGCACTGCTGCGCTCAGCTCAGTTTTCAGCGTCTCAGTCATCTCGATGCCCGGCTCGATGTGCAGCGACTTCACCTCGAAAATGCCCTGTTTGCGGTGCGCTTTGGCGTCGAGCCGCCCGACCAGGGCGCCTCGGTGCAGGATCGGCAGAGTGAAGTACCCATAGCGGCGTTTTGAGGCGGGAGTGTAGCACTCGATCGTGTAGTCGAAGCCGGACAGCGCCCGCGCACGTGCCCTGTCCCAGACGATCGGGTCGAACGGCGACAGCAACGTCGTCACAGTTGGCTGCTGCGATCCGGCCGCAACTGCTTCGGCCACTTCGCGGTTGTCAGGGTGTATGTACGCCCGCGCGCTAATGCCTTCGATGGCGGTCCTCAGCAGTCGGCCTTCGTCGGCGAGCGCCTCCAGCAGCGCGGCGCAGCCCGCCTTCGGCAGGCGGAAGTAGTCGGGCACCCATGCGGCGATGGTGACGCCAAGCGCCCTTACCGAGGCCAGCGCCAGCCGGCGTCTGGTCTCCTCGATCGAAGGCGCGTCGGCATCTGACCAGTCCGGCCGCACACGTTCGCGCAGATCGTAAATGCGCTGGAAGTTGTGCCGGCGAGCCGTCATCAGGACGCCGGCGCTGTGCAATCGCTCCAGCGCCAGCTTTTCCGGCTTCCAGTCCCACCAGGTGCCGCCACGACCGTCGGTGCGCACGAAGTCGGACGAGCGCACCGCGCCGCCCTCGCGGACGCGGCTGAGCAGTTGTTCGACCTCTGTCGGATGCTCTTCGATCCAGGCGTGGCTGCGCTGACCTTTCAGCCGCTCAAGGATCAACCGGCGGTAGAGAGGGTAGTCCTCGACCGGCAGCAAGCAGGCAGCATGCGACCAGTACTCGAATAGCGCTCCCTCTGCCAGCAGCTGGTCCAACCAGGCAGGTTCGTAGTCGCCGAGCCTGCTCCAGAGGACGAAGTACGGGCTGCGAGCGACGACGCTGATCGTATCGATCTGTAACGCCCCCATCCGGCGAATCGTCTGTAGCACATCCTCCTTCGTCGCGGCGGCTGTAGGTGGCCAAAGCAGCCCCTGGGCGCCCAGCAGCAGGGCTCGGGCGCCGGCAATGGTGAGGGATGGCAGGGAGGCGTCCTGCGTGGGCGGTTTCGGTGATGAATGTGTCATGATCAGCAACTATACAGGCAGCTCCGTCTTCACGATGATGCGGGCGGTGCAGCGTCATGCCTGAGGTGGGCGATGGCCAGAGGCAGAGAGGGAACGGTGGGCGGTACGGATGGCGCAACTTTCCTGAGCGCGATTCAGCGGCGTTCGCTTTCTGTCCGTGGCGATGCATTTCCCTGGAACCTGCCGCTGTTCCGGGATCTCGACCGGCTCGACTTTCACGCACCAGTGACCTTTCTCGTTGGCGAGAACGGTTCGGGCAAGTCCACGCTGCTGGAAGAACTGGCGGCCGGAATGGGCGCCGTCGCCGCAGGCGCCCGAGCGATCGAGCGCGACGAGTCGTTGAGCGGCGCCCGCGCTTTCGCCGAAGGGTTCCGCTTTGTGCGAAAGCGCCACGCGCGGATAAAACTCTTTATCCGGGCCGAGGACGTGTTCGGATTCACACGCCGGGTGGCAGGGGACATGCACGAGTTGACCGAGATCGAAGAGGGCTTTCGGCGCGACCTCGCCGATGGCTCGGTGGGCCAGATCCGGGCGACCGGTATGGTGCGCGGTCAGAGACGGGCGCTCGCCGACCGCTACGGCGATGACCCCGACGCGCGCTCGCACGGAGAGACGTTCCTGAACCTGTTGCTGGGCCGGCTGACGCCCGGCGGCCTCTACTTCCTGGACGAACCGGAGACACCGCTGTCGCCACTACGGGTGTTGAGCCTGATCTCCTTGCTCAAGGACCGTGTCGATAGGGACTGTCAGTTCATTGTCGCGACACATTCGCCGTTGCTGATGGCGCTGCCCAACGCAGAGATCCTGTTGTTCGAGGACGGGAAAATCCGGACGGCCCAATACGACGAGGTCGAGCATGTGCGCGTTACCCGCGCCTTTCTTGACAATCCCGAGAGCTTTCTCCGTCACCTCTGACGTTAAGTCAATCAACCGCACGGGTCAGTGCACCGCCGTGTGCTTCTCGTATCCTTACTGCAAGTAAGCAGTTGCAGAAGTGTGAGGTGCGCCATGGGCAACAGTCTGATGACAGATGTGGGTTTGCTGGGAGTGCGGTTGGTAACGGGCGGTCTTCTCGCTGGCCATGGAGCGCAAAAGCTGTTCGGCTCCTTTGGTGGTCATGGCATGGAAGCCACCTCTGGCTGGATGGAATCGATCGGAATGAAGCCCGGCACCCGCTGGGCGGCGATGGCCGGCGCGAGCG
>JBBRGK010000434.1:0-3595 GCA_038240805.1 Dehalococcoidia bacterium
GCATGGTCAAGGGCACCTCCGGTTGCTGGGTCGAACCCTTCCGCTGTGTCCGGGGTGATCAGCAGCGTATTGCGAGCAAGTGGCGCGGGGCTGTACTCGAACAGATTCTGCAGATACCAAGTTGCGGTCCGTACATCGGCACCGCCTACTGCCTGTTTCAAAACCTCCAGTAGCTGGCTTCTCTATGATCAGAACAAACCCATCACCGAGGTTTTGAAACAGCCTATTAGTCTCGCGCATGCCAGGCGGCGAGCAGCTCCAGTTCCCGCTCAGGTGCCAGCCCGGCCATCAGTTTTTCCGGAGAGCCTGAGTCCGGCCACCTCGCCGTGTCCCAGACAAGTGTATCGAGGGCGGTCTCAGCCACGGGACGGAACGTAAGTCCGGCAGAGACTGCCTTGCTCACGTTCCGAGCAGCGAAGCCCGCGTACTCGGGGCTCTCAGGTACGAACAATGGCAGTTCACTCCAGGGCGCTGCGCCTTGCTTCACCAGCCACGAGCTGTCGGCCCAGGTGAAGCGAGCGTCGCCGCCGGTCGCGTCGTAGCACGCCTCGAGAACGTTCTGCATCGTCAGTGGGTAATCGGGGCCGGTGGCGTTAAAGACGCCGATGGCCTTCGTGACCGTCATTCTCAGTGTCCACTCGCCCAGATCCCGAGCATCGATGAACTGGACGTTTGTATCGGGCCGGCCCGGCGCCAAAACCTCACCACCACGGGCCACACGTTGGGGCCAATAGGTGAAACGATCGGTTGGGTCCCCGGAGCCGACGATAAGTCCGGGCCGAACGATCAACGATCGACCGGCGAAAACCTCCTGGACGACCTGCTCGCACAGTGCCTTCAGGCCGCCGTAGGCTGGACCCGACAACTCCTCAGTGTTCGAATCAGCCAGAGTTGCCAATGGAGCGCTCTCATCCGCTCCGAGCGTGCGGTTGTCTGCATAGGCTGAGATGCTCGAGATGAACGTATAGTGATCGACCGAGCCCGCGAGCAGCTCCGCTGAAGCGCGCACCACTCGCGGCACATAGCCGCAGGTGTCGACGACAGCGTCCCAGCGCCGCCCACGCAGCGCCTCAAGGCCACCGTCGCGGTCGCCACGCAGCTTTTCCGCCTGCGGAAAGAGGTTAGGGTTGTGCTGGCCGCGATTGAATAGCGTCACCTCGTGACCGCAGGCGATAGCCGCCTCCACCAGCCGCCGGCCGAAAAATATGGTGCCGCCAAGTACGAGCAGCTTCACGAATTGCCCTCCTCTAGATGGGTACATGGGTGCTGGATCTGCCAACGGAGGCGTTGCTACCATGGCCGCACGCCGTCGCCCGCCAGGCTTCGCCTCTCTATGGTAGCCCCGCTGATCCTCTCATATACTGATCTGCAACGACGTGCGGACGCTGGCGCCGGGTTTGTCATCGACCACTTTCGGGTATGCCGGTTCTCTGCACATATTCCCGGAGGCGCCGCCTCCGGAGGAGAAGCGCCGCGAAGACCGCGATCGCGATTGATGGACCTGTGGCATCGGGCAAGAGCAGCGTCGGCAGCCGCGTCGCCGGTCTGCTGCACTGGCCGTTCGTGGACACAGGCACTATGTACCGCGCGATCACCTGGCTGGCGCTCGAGCGGGGAACTGACCTCGCCGACGCAGCCGCGCTTGGCAAGTTGGCAGAGCGGGCGACGGTGCGGGTGCTTGCACCGGCTGCGGGCAGCAATGAGTACGCCACCGTGTTCGTCAATGACATTGATGCGACGCCATATCTCCGCAGTCCAACGGTTGAGCGGTCAGTTTCGGTTGTCGCCGCCGTCAGCCGGGTGCGCGAAGAAATGGTGTCGCTGCAGCGCTCACTGGTTACGGACCAGGCTGTCGTAATGGCCGGCAGGGATATCGGCACGGTCGTGCTGCCCGACGCCAGACTCAAACTCTTTCTCGACGCTTCGGCTGAGATACGCGCCGAACGAAGGCAGGCCGAGCTTGAACGGGCCGGCAAGGCGCGGCCCTACGAGGACGTTCTGGCGGAGACGCGAAAGCGCGATCAGCTCGATAGTGGCCGGGCTGACTCACCCCTGATGCCCGCAGCCGACGCCGTAATCATCGACACCGGCACACGCTCTGAGGACGAGGTCGTGGACCAGATCACAAGCCTCGCCAGGACCGTCTTCGGAGCGGAGGTGTAACGCCGAAATGCCACGGACAACCGAAGCTGAACTGAAGCCGATGCCGCGCTGGTCGATCCTCGCCTTCTACTGGGGTGGAACCCGCCTGATGGGGCTCGTGCTGCGAGTCTTCGGGCGCTGGGAGGTTTCAGGCAGGGAGCACGTCCCTGCCTCGGGTCCGCTGATCGTCGTCTCCAACCACCTGCACAACGCGGACCCACCCCTGCTTGGAGCCGCCATCAAAAACCGGCGCATTCACTTCATGGCCAAGATTGAACTGTTCCACAAAGGCATTCTCAGCCTGCCCGTCAAGCTATTCGACAGCATTCCAGTGCGACGCGATGCAGCCGACCTGAAGGCGATCCGGCTGGCACAGGAACTGCTCAGGTCGGGCGAAGCGATCGGTCTGTTGCCGGAGGGCCATCGCAACCGCCACGGAATCGGTCTGCAAAAGGGTCACCCGGGCGCTGCCCTGATCGCGCTGCGCTCCGGCTCGCCGATCCTGCCGGTCGCAATCACCGGCACGGAGCAGATTCACAGCATCGGTATACTCTTCAAGCATCCGCGCATCACCGTCACGATCGGCGAGCCATTCATCTTGCCGCGCGCGGGCAGAGTAGATGCCGCAGCCGTGCGTGAGGGCACAGAGATCATGATGCGCCGAATCGCAGCCTTGTTACCGCGGGAGTATCGAGGCGAATGGGGCCGTATGGACGCGGCGGAGAGCACAACCGAAGCCGATAACGAAAACCGGACCGGAATGCGGTAGGCTGGATCTATGACAACTTCGACCGGCGAAGCGCCGGCTTTCATTGCGCTGAATGAGTTGATTCCCGCCGGTGCGCTCCCAACCCTGCCAAAGGGCAGCGGCCTTGGCGGCGTCATTGATGCGGTTGAACCGGATAGCCTCGCCGATGAGGCCGGCATACGGCCGGGAATGCGCGTACTGGCTGTTAACGGCCGCGGCCTGCGCGACGTGGTTGACTTTCAGTTCTACGCTTCCGAAGAGCGGATCGAACTGGCCGTAGACGATGGCTCCGCTCCCCGCACCGTCGTGATCGACAAGCATCCCGACGAGGACATCGGTCTCTCGTTTGATGCTGCAACGTTTGACGGCACCCGCATCTGTGCCAACAAGTGTTTCTTCTGCTTTCTCAAGGGGCTCCCCAAGGGCCTCCGACGCACCCTGTACGTCAAGGACGACGATTACCGGCTCAGCTTTCTGCATGGCAACTTCGTCACCCTTACAAATCTCGCGGACGAGGATTGGCTACGGCTGGAGGAGCAGCGGCTTAGTCCGCTGAATATCTCCGTGCACGTCACGGACACCCCTCTCCGGCGCAGCATGCTCGGCTATGCCGAAGCCGACGATATTGTCGAACAGATCCAGCGGCTCGGAGAGCTGGGAATCCGCTGCCATACGCAGATTGTGCTTTGCCCGGGTGTAAACGAC
>JBBRGK010000435.1:0-3588 GCA_038240805.1 Dehalococcoidia bacterium
CACCGCCGGGCACGGCGTCCTGCGCTACACCGGACTCATCTCAGTGTCCGCGCGAACCGCTGACGACCTCGACGCAGCCGTCGCCGCGATCGAGCAAGCCGCCATTCAAGCGTCCTGCGAGACGCGACTCCTCGTCGGCCAGCAGGCCCAAGCGTTCACCGCCGCGGCTCTGCCGCTCTGCCGTTCGGTTTGATCTGCGCGTGAGCTGAGCCTCAGGCCAACCGTCACGATCCTGACAAGCTCACCCGAACAGTGTGGCCGGTAGAATCGAAGCGGACCAAGAGCGCTGAGGAGGCCCGTGGGAATTATCGAGCTCGCGCTGAAGGGCGCCCCAAAAATCCTCAAGGCAGGCCCGAAGGTACTTGTTCCCCTTGGCATTGGCGCCGCAGCAGCCTTCGCAGCAGCGGGCAAAGGGGTAGTCGACCTGGCCCAAGGACGCGGCATGCGAAAAGACGCCGCCATCCGGCTCGAATTTGCTCTGGCTGAATGCGAGACGGTTCGTCTGGAAACTGAGACCGTCACGCGTAGCTACGGCGAGTTTCAGATCACGACTCACAAGGAAAACATCGGTCGTTTCGCCGATTGGCTTGAGAAGAATAAAGCCCTTGTGAAGCGACTCAACTTCAAAAAGATCGATGGAGTGCGCATCCGTGTGCCGAACATTCCTAAGTATGTGGCTGGCGCGCAAAGCATCACCGCTGGAGTCTCTGGCGTTGTGAGCGCAATCGGTGCCGGAGCCGCAGCGCCAGCTGCTGCGATCTGGGGTGTTTCAACATTCGCGTCTGCAGGCACAGGAACTGCCATCGCATCGCTAAGTGGTGTTGCCGCGCAGAACGCTACACTGGCGGCGCTCGGCGGCGGCACGTTAGCGGCCGGTGGCGGTGGGATGGCAGCCGGAGCGGCCGTTCTCAGTCTCACCGCCGCGGTTCCGGTCCTCCTTGTAGGTGGGTTCACGATGGGGATTGTTGGGGCCAAGGCCAAGACAAAATCTAGAAACTTTGTTGCCTCGGTTGCAATCGAAATTGAGCGAATCTCCCTCGCGCAAGAGATGCTCAGAGCTGTTCAAGCACGCGTCCAAGAGCTGCGCGATCTGCTCCAGCAGCTGGCAGAGCGTTCAACCTCCGCACTCGACGCCTTAGAGCAGGTTGACTTCGACCCAGATCAGCATGCGAGTGAATTCTTACGTGCTTTCCAGCTGGTAACTGCGGCTAAAGAAATCCTGAACACACCTGTCCTCGACCCCGACTCGGGGGAGCTGACTGAGGCATCAATCGAGATATTGAGGAAATACACATGAGCGCACCCAAGGCCTTGGCAGCGATGTTGCCCAAACCCGGCCCGGCGATGGTAGTTGACACTCTCAACCTGGTCATCGCTTCAGCGAACAAGTGGGTTCAGGTTGTGGCCGAAGAGAAGACTCGGCGAGAGGAGATCCGCGTTTGGGAACAGAGCCAGCTCGAAATCATCCACGTACAACGAGACTTTTTGCTCACAGCGCTGGACCGGACTTTTGACGAGCGACGTGAGAACTTCCGTCGTCTGTTCGACAACCTGGACTCGGCTCTCGCGTCGGATCAAGAGGACGCGGGTGCGAGAGTGTCTGACCTGCTTTCTGCGATCACGGAACTAGCTCAGACAAGCCCATTCAAAGACCTGAAGAGCCCGGCGCTCGTCGTCCAGGAATTCCTGCAGAGCGGGAAGGTCATCGAGCTCTAGAGCGAATCAGGTGACGGGCTATTTCTGTGCCAGCCGACACGCCCACATCGATCGTTACACAGCTCATCGCGGCAATTCTGCACGTGACCCGACATCGGTAATCTCCACCGTTGAGTATCGTGCCGTGCACCTCCTGAGTGCTACGGCACAGACTCAGGAGGTCACCATGCCCACGTTCTACGATCCCGGCGCTGACGCCGGGGAAGCATCCGAGGCGCTGCGCGGTCTCGCACACGCGACACGAACGTTCGAGAATCCGCAGGATCTGTAAGCCGTTCTCGGCGACCTGCTGTCAGGAGTGCGATCGCTCAAGCAGGTTCTCGATCAGCTCGCTGCAGCCCACATCGAGAATCGCCCGCGCGCGTTTGACGACCACGGTGACCACTCGATCGGATCCAAGGATGTTTTGGCAGCCGCTGACGAACTTCACCAAGCTGCGACCCTGATCGACCAGGCACAGGAACGACTCGACGCCGCGGCGGGCGCGGCAAGTCGGGTTGCCTGGCATGAAGTTCCAGACAGCGAGGCACCGACAATCATTCGTTGGATCAACGTCGTCTTTCTGCAAGGCCAAGAGGCTGATGAAGTACTGGACATGATCGATGCCGACGGTGCTCTCGCCGGGATCAACCATCTGAAGTCCTGGGACTACGGTGACGAGACCACCAGCGCGGCGATGGAGAACGGATACGTCTACGACGTTCCGCCGAGCGGCCCGCTTGAGCGTGAACTACACGACGACAATTACCACCTCGTCTACAGTCATGCCTTCGCGCACGTCGCGCTTTACCGGATCCACACGGTGGACACGGTAGATCAACTGCCCAATGACGCTCGAAGCCTTGCTGCTCCGTCGGCATCGGGCCGAACTTGCGAGCAAGAGCGAGCGTCTTGGTTTGAGCCCGCCAGCATCACGGCGGTCAAGCGGCAGCGGGGCCTGGGACTATGAGCCGCGATGATGCCGAGCGCCTGCACACTTCGGTCCTCGTCGCTCCAGCATCCGAGAAGCGGCGAGTGCGCAAGCAGCGCAGGCAGGCCGCCGCGGAGTTTCAAGTGGAGCAGCGGAGAGCAGAGCATCAGGCGTCCCGCGCAAAGTACGCCGCTGATCTGGCTGAGCGCCGAGCAACCACATACATTTCGCCAGCTGGCGAACCGGGGCCATCGCAGCTGCGTTCGCCCGGGAGGCTTCGCCTGCCACGGCATCAAGACACGTCGGCAACGCTTGCTGGTGCGTATCCATTCCTGGCTGAAGGCGGGCTCGGCTCCGACGGGGTCTTCGTTGGTCAGGATCTGTACTCCGGCGGCTCCTTCGTTTACGACCCGTGGGTGCTCTACGCGCGCGGCATCATCACTGCGCCGAATCTTGTGCTCGCGGGCATTGTCGGATCCGGAAAATCCAGCTTGGCCAAGAGCCTCTACACACGATCGATCCCGTTCGGGCGTCGCGTCTACGTCCCCGGCGATCCGAAGGGCGAGCACACTGCAGTCGCTGAGGCTGTGGGCGGTCGGGCGATCGTGCTCGGTCATGGGCTTGCCGCTCGGCTGAATCCGCTCGACGAAGGCTATCGACCAGCAGGGATGAGCGATGAAAGCTGGGCGTCCACGGTCGGCGCGCGACGCCGCGATCTGATCGGCGCGCTCGCCGAGACGGTCCTCACTCGACCGCTCACGCCTTTGGAGCACACGGCGATTGACACCGCCCTGACCGAGGTCGTTCGAAGCAACGACGTACCGATCCTTCCCATGATCGTTGAACACATCCTTGCCCCGACTGCCCAGGCGGATCCGGATGGGCGCCTCGCCGAAGACGGACGTCTCGTTGGGCATGCCCTGCGGCGCCTTGTCGCAGGTGACCTCGCCGGGCTCTTCGAT
>JBBRGK010000436.1:0-3575 GCA_038240805.1 Dehalococcoidia bacterium
CGCGTAACCCGTCAACTCGCCGAGGCCGGCGTAGGCTTCGATGGTGTAGCCATAGGCAACGTAGTCGCGCTGCGGGCCGCTATTTCCGAAGCCCGAAAGACTGATCATGATTAGGTCAGGGCGTATGCTTCGCAGCCGCTCGTAGCCGACTCCCAGGCGGTCCATCACCCCCGGAGCGAAGTTCTCGATCACGACATCGCTCACAGAGACCAGACCATGTGCCAGTGCCAGCCCGTCCGCGTCACGCAGGTTCAGCGTGATGCCTGCTTTACCACGGTTGAAGATGGTGAACCGGAGGCTCTTGTTCGGATCGATCGGTTCGTCCGGCTTGTACGGCCCGACCGTGCGGCCGCTGTCCATGTGGCTGCGCGACTCGATCTTGATCACCTCTGCGCCGAGGTCTGCAAGCTGGATGCCGAGGTGCGGTCCTGCCCATGCCCAGGAGAAATCAGCCACCCGGATTCCGCGCAAAGGCAGGTACGGCTGCCCTGAGTGCGCTGATTTTCGACCGGGCGGAGCGGCCACGGGTACAGCGTGGTCCGCCTCCTCGCCAACTTCGCCGTTGTGCTGGCCCAGCTCCGGCGCGGGACGGCGCACCGCCCATGGTGTGACCTCGCTGTGAAACGGGGCTCCCGGAAGAGTCAACGTCACGCCGTCCGCGGTCGTGATCGTTACGAAGGCGCCGCGAGCCACCAGCTGTGGCTCGAGCAGCACCTCCGATAGATGGTTTACGGGAGCGAACGGCAGCCGCAGCTTCTGGGTCAGGTGGAACAGTTCCTGCCGGGTGTACTGCATTGCCCACTCGGCGGTCTTCGCCTCGATAGCGTCGCGCCGGGCCAGCCTCTCTCGCCGGTCCGTTACCGTGACGAGCTCCGGGGAGCCGATCAGCTCGCCCAGTTTCTGCCAGTGTTGTTCAGTAACTGCGAAGATCCGGACAAGGCCATCCTTTGCCCTGGTGAAACCGGCGAAGACAATCGACGGCACGAGCCGGTTGCGAACGCGGCCCAGCGCGACAAATTCTGGCAGGCTGGAGTGCAGGATCGCCGCCACAGACTCCTGCGTCGAGACATCGACGTGAACGCCAGCCTTTGACCCCGGCACTCCGCGTTCACGCCCAAACACCGCGCCGAGCGTGCCCACCAGTCCGTTCAAGGCAGCCTGGACTTCAGCCTGTCGCGGGGCGGGACGCAACGGCGGTTTTGTGGGGTCGTCCACCCAGTCAGGATTCAGCACTCCCAGCCCGCCCGCGTGGACGCCGATCAGGTCTTCGCCTTTCCAGTGGCTGTGCAGGCCATGCTGACCGAACGGCGTCAGCGAGGTGAGAATGATGCCGGGGTGAGCGCTCGAAAGGTCATCGAAACCCAGGCCCAGTTTGTCCATGTAGCCGGGGGCGTGGTTTTCAATCACGATGTCGGCGGATGCAAGCAGGGCATGGATGAAAGCCATACCTGCCGGCGTGGCAGGATCGGCCGTGACGCTGCGTTTGTTGTAGTTAAGCGCCGCGAACAGACCGGTCTGCCGAGTCCAGTCACCTGCATCAGGCTCGATCTTGATTACGTCGGCGCCCATGTCGCCGAGCAGCCGGGCGCAGAGAGGCGCTCCGAACCCCTGTGACCACTCCACCACTCGCAGACCGCGTAAGGCGCCCTCGCTGTGCTCAGCGCCGTTTGCTTCGGGGGCGTTGCCCGCGTCAGCTGCGCCGGGGCTGTCTGCGCTGTCCGCATTTTGGGAAGTCGGTTTCTCGATATGAGGGTCCGGCACGGTTGATGCTCTCCGGGAAGCGCATGTTCGCCGGACATAACCGGCGGCATCATTCTACCCACACCGCCCGCAATGGGCAGAGCGCTGTGCCAGAATGGAGCCAGATCGAGAGCAACATGGAGGCGCCAAATGTCACAGAACAAAGCGGCCGAACAGCGACCGATCATCGCGCTCACGATCGGCGACCCCGCCGGTATCGGCCCCGAGGTCACGGCGGGAGCCCTTGCCCATGGCAAGCTGGATGATGTTTGCCGGCCGCTGGTGATCGGTGATGCCGGTGTGTTGCTCCAGGCCGCCGGATTTGCCGGGGTTCGGCTCGAACTGGAGAGGGTGAAGTCGGTCGCTGAGGCATCATTTCAGGCGGGGACCGTCTCACTGCTTGATCTCGCCAATGTCGACATCGGCTCGCTCAAGATAGGAGAAGTGCGGGGCGCTGCCGGTCGTGCTGCTTTCGGCTACATCCATACCGCGATCGAACTCGCGATGGCGGGCGAGGTGGACGCCGTGGGCACCGCACCGATCAACAAAGAGGCGCTGCGCGATGGCGGCGTGCCATATCTTGACCACACCGCCATGTTCGCGGACCTGACGCACAGCGCTGCGCCGATGACGATGTTCACGGTCGGGGCATTGCGGATATTTTTCGCCACCCGGCACGTTTCCCTGCGCACGGCAGTAGACCAGATTAACCGAGACCTCGTGCTCGAGAACCTGGTCAACGCCGACGCGGCGCTGAAGTCGTACGGACTCGCTCGCCCGCACATCGCGGTAGCGGCGCTCAACCCGCACAACGGTGAGCACGGCATGTTCGGCGATACCGAAGAGCGGGAACTGCGGCCGGCGGTCGAGGCGGCACAGGCGCTCGGCATCAACGCCAGCGGGCCGCACTCAGCGGATTCGGTCTTTCACATGGCGAAGCTCGGCGGTGCAGACGCAGTGATGTCGTTGTTCCACGACCAGGGACACATTGCGGCCAAGAGCATCGACTTCGAGCGCACGATCGCGATCACTACCGGGCTGCCGTTCGTGCGCGCCAGCGTTGATCACGGAACTGCCTTTGATATAGCCGGTACAGGCAAAGCAAGCTGGGTGAGCATGGCCGAGTGCGCCCGTGTCGGCGCCCAATACGCTCGTTTATTCAAGCAGCACGGCGCGACGATCTGAAGGTTACGCAGCGCCGCCGTGCCAGCGTCCCATGTGGCTGCGAACGCTTTCCGGGTATGAGCCGGCGCCGTAGTAGTGATCGTAGAACGCCGTCTCCAGATGATGAGCCTGAACCCAGACGCCGGGGGCGACCGCGGGAATCGTCGCAGGGAAGTGACCGTACTCTTTGACGCAGTAGGCGTAGAGGGTGGCAGCGGCATCGAGGGCGCGCTCGCTCGTGCGCGGCACCTGGTGATCGATCGACAGCCGCGGTGAGAACGGCGCATCGCTGCCCGCGAAGGCGCCGCCTTCCCCCCATTTCTCCTGGAACATCGCTCGCACGGCTGACTCGGCGTCAGTCACGTACGGCGCTACGAGCGGCTCGTAGATCCCATCGAGCCCGAGCGGCCTGCCGCCCTCATACCGGAAGCCGAGACCGCCAAGAACGGCAGCTGCGCGAGGTGCAGAGAACAGCCAGCCGCCGAGCCCGATCGCCTGCATCGCCAGATAGATGTTCTCACCCATCAATGCCGGCTCGACGCCGACGAGATCGGTGAACACGCCGCGTTCCATTTCAGCCAGGTCAACGACTCGATCACGGTCCAACCAGTCGAAGCCGCTCAATGGCTCGGCGCCTGTACGTGAATCGACGATGTAGTAATGATGCGGTT
>JBBRGK010000437.1:0-3568 GCA_038240805.1 Dehalococcoidia bacterium
GTCGACAGTGGCATCCTCGCCGCTCATCGGCGGGGCGAATCTCCAGGATCGAACACCGACCAGGCTTTAACCGGGCACAAAGAAACGCCCGGAGCAACCTTGCGGCCGCTTCGGGCGTTCCTATCGTCGGCTACTTGCGAAGCTGACGACCTATATATGCTCTCAGGTCCGTTAGGAAATTACAATGCTGTTGGCGGGCAGCTACCGTCGCCCTTCCGGCTGTTGCACGGCTGAGCGCTCAGCCAGCGAAGCGAAATCTCCGGTTTACGTCAGTGCTTACTCAAACGCCTCAACTACGGCGCTTTTGTGATCACCCGGCTGCTGACGAAGTTGCCGGCAGCATCCTGCACGAGCTCGATCACGGCGCCCGTCGTGTCCTGAACCTGCTTGACCGTCTGACCGGCCGCGTCCACGGTCTGGCTCAGCACCGGCAGGCTGGAGAGCGCAGCGACGACTGTCTGGCCGAGCACAGCGCCGGCGGTACTCACTGTCTGTTCAACGATGTTGCCCAGGGTGTCAATGGTTCGATTTACGGTTTGGCCGAGGGAATTGAGCGTGGTGCTGAGTATGGGTCCAAGCGTGCTGACCGCGTTGTTTACCACGCCTCCGACAGTATTGACCGCGTTGTTGACCGTGTTCAACAGGGCGGTCACCAGTTGCGGGTTTTGATTCAACGTCTGGAGAGCAGCCGTGACGATCTGACGCACGTTATCGAGGCAGACCGTCAGGTGCACCTCTACCTTGATGCCCTTGATTGTTATCTGGACCTTGTCCACGCTGACGGTCAGGCCGGCGTGAATCTGCACCAGGCTGGCAACTTTTGCATCCAGGTTGAGATCGGCGGCCAGCTTGTCAACAACGACGCTGATTTCATCGACGCTCAGGTTCGGCACATCGAGCACAACGTCGGGGATGGCGCTGTTCGGGCCGCACGATAGCTTGACCTGCGTTGACTGCGGCGCCGGTGTCGCGGGAGGTGTCTGCGCAAAAGCCGGCGCCAGCGGCACGATCGCCAGCAGCCAGGCTACGACTATTGCTGCGAGAAGCGCGGGACGGCGTCGAGGTGCGGCAACGCCGCTAACATGAGACTCCAACCACGATCTGATTCGCATGCTCTGCTCCTGGCGGCTGATATCGCCGCGTTTTGTCCTGAAGATCGGGCTCTTTATGGAACATCGCAGGCAGTTCGCGGCCGCAGTACGTGCCGGGCGAAGTATCTTCACCTAACGGATGGTCGTATTTCACGGAGCCGAAACGGCATGACCGCCGCGCTCAATGCTGCTCGCACCAGGCCTTGATCAGGTGGTGCGCGATCGCGAGCCGGCCGGGGACGCCGAAGTCGACGGTTTCGGGAGACTCCATCGCTCCGCAGATCTCGTCGCGAGAGAACCAGCGCGCTTCATCTAACTCTTCGAGGTCAACGGTTGTCTCCTCGCCGGTTACGTGGGCGAAGCAGCCGATCATCAGCGACATCGGAAAGGGCCAGGGCTGCGACGACTGATAAACCACCTCGTCCACCACCAGCCCGACCTCTTCTGCCACCTCACGGGCAACAGCTTCCTCGATTGTTTCGCCGAGGTCCATGAAGCCGGCGAGCGCCGAGTAGCGCGCTGCTGCCCAGCCGCGGCCACGCCCGAGCAAACAACGGTCGCCGCGCCAGACGACCATGATCACCACCGCATGCGGGTTGGGGAAGTGCTCCGCGGTGCAGCTCGTGCAGCGACGCATGCCTCCGCCCGTTGCCGCCTCAGTCGGAGCGCCGCAACTGCCGCAAAAGCGATGCCGCGTGTGCCACTCGATCAGGGCGCGGGCCTGGGCCACGATGCCGGCCTCCTCTGCGGGTAGGCTGGTGGCAAGCCGGCGGGCATCGCCGAAAGACGCCTGCTCGATCTCAAGCGTCACAATCGGGTCGGTCATCGAAGACAGATCTACGGCGTAGTGGGTAACGCCGTCGCGCACACCGAGCAGGAAAGGCGTGGCGCCATCCTCCAGGTGGAAAAGGACGCGGGCATCGAGCCAGTGAAGCTCTGGTTGCTCCCCATCGCGGGCGAGCACATTCAGCCGCCAAAAAGGAAGAAACCGGCTCTGGCCGGCGCCAAGCTGCTCGGATAGCCATGCTCCGTCCCGGCGCAGATTGGAGGCTCGGTCCAACGGGTTGCCAGAGAAAGGGATGATCTCCTGCATCGCATGACCTCTTCGAAAGCTGCATCGTTCCCGTGTGATCCTACGCGAGATCGGCAAGCAGTGGCGCGGCCCGCGCGACCTGCTCAGCTGCAGACCGCGATATAGCGGCACCAGCCCGCGGCTTCGAGCACTTCTCGGACCATCGCGGGAGGACAGTCCTATCTGGCAGGCACAGATGCGCGTGCGGTAGGATGAACCCTACTCAGTGCGGGGCGGGATGCTGCATGGGTGCGCTCGATGATCTCCGGGTGCTTGATCTCTCCATCGTGGTGCAGGGACCGCAGGCAGGGCAGTTGCTTGCCGATCTGGGCGCCGACGTGGTCAAGATCGAGCTGCCGGGGCACGGCGATCTGGCCCGTTCGATCGTGCTTGGCCCCGCCGACCGCCGCAGCGCCTTCTTCATTGCCAACAATCGCGGCAAACGCAGCGTCACGCTCGATCTGCGTACCGACGCCGGTCGGTCGGTGCTGCTGCGGCTGGCAACTACGGCCGACATCATGCTCAGTAACTTCCGGCCCGGCACGCTCGATGCCTGGGGTCTGGGTTTTGAGACGCTCGAGGCGAGCAATCCGCGCCTGATCTACGCCACCGGAAGCACGTTCGGCGCCTGTGGACCCGAGGCGGAGCGGGAGGGTGCCGACCTCACCGGCCAGGCGATCGGCGGGCTTTTGAGCACGATCGGTGAAGAAGGCGACTTTCCCGGTCCAATCGGCGCCGTGATCGCCGATCACTGCGGCGCCCAGAACATGCTGATCGGAATCCTGGCTGCCCTGCATGCGCGCGAACGAAGCAGCCGTGGCCAGCGGGTGGACGTGTCGTTGTTGGGCGGCCAGGTCTGGGCGCAGGCGAGCGAGCTAACGGGCTACTTGCTCACCGGAGAGTTGCCGGGGCGGGCGAACCGCGGCCACCCGCTGCTGGGCGGGCTCTGGCAGGTGTTCGCGACCGCCGACGGCCACCTCGCGATCACCGGCGCCGGGCGGGCGCTCTGGCCGGGCTTCTGCCGGGCATTGGAACGACCGGATCTACTTGCCGATCCCCGGTTTGCCGGCGGCGCAGTAGCAGCTGCGGACAGGCAAGCGCTGCTCGACAGTCTGGCCGGCACTTTTCGTGGCCGGACGACCAGCGAATGGTGCGAGCGGCTGCGGGCCGAAGATCAACGCTACGCACCGGTGCAGAACTACGCTCAACTGGCCGTCGATCCGCAGGTATGGGCCAACGGCTATCTTGTGGCGGCCGAACAGGCGGACGGAGAGCAGAGCGTCGTCATTGGCTGCCCGATCGTATTCAGCGATACGCCGGCGCAGCCGGGCCGAACGGCCCCCGAACTCGGCCAGCACACGGAGGCAGTTCTGCTGGAGGCAGGCTACAGCTGGCCTGAGATCGC
>JBBRGK010000438.1:0-3524 GCA_038240805.1 Dehalococcoidia bacterium
GCCTGGGGGCTAGGCGTCGAGCGGGTCGCGCTGCTGCGTAACAACATCGAGGATATCCGGCTGTTCTACGCGAACGACCTCCGCTTCCTGGAGCAGTTCTAATGCGCGTCTCGCTTGAGTGGCTGAAAGAGTACGTTGACATCACGCTGAGCCCCGAAGAGCTCGAGCGGAAACTCACGCTCGCAACGGTTGAAATTGAGGCCGTCGAGCGCGGCCACGAGTGGAACAACGTCTGGATCGGGCGTGTGCTCAGGGCAGAGCCGATGCCCGGCTCGGACCATCTTCAGCTCGCCTCGGTTGATCTGGGCGACGCGCAGTACCTCGTTGTGTGCGGGGCGCCAAACGTCGCCGCAGGCCAGAAGATCGCCTACGCTGCGGTCGGCGCGAAACTGGTCGATGCGCACACCGGCGACCTGCACGTGCTCAAGTCCGCGAAAATTCGGGGCCACGAGTCGAACGGCATGATCTGCTCGGAGCGCGAACTCGGCCTTTCCGGTGAGCATGAGGGTATCCTCGTGCTGCCGACCGATGCGCCGGTAGGGCACGCGCTGTCCGAATATCTCGGCGACGTTGTCCTGGTCGCCGGCGCATGGGCACACCGCGCCGATCTGCTGTCGATGCTCGGCTTCGCACGCGAGGTGGCGGCCCTCACCGGTGCCACGGTCCGCTTGCCGGACATGGAGTACGAAGCCGCAGCCGGTGCAATCGATGGACGCATTGCCGTGGACATTGAAGCGCCCGACCTTTGTGCCCGTTACGTGGCCGGCATCGTTGAAGACGTGAAGCTCGGTCCATCGCCGGACTGGATGCAGCGACGCCTGATCGCCGCCGGACAGCGACCGATCAACAACGTGGTGGATATCACCAACTACGTCATGCTCGAATTCGGCCAACCATTGCACGCGTTTGATTATGATCGGATCCACGGCCACCAGATCGTCGTTCGGCGGGCACAGCAGGGCGAACGATTGAAGACGCTCGATGGCGTCGATCGCGCCTTGAACCCTGACATGCTTGTGATTGCGGACACGTCCGGCCCAATCGCGCTCGCGGGGGTGATGGGCGGCGCCAACAGTGAGGTCAGCGAAGAGACCCGCACCGTACTAATTGAGGCCGCGAATTTTCACGCGATGAATGTCCGTCGCACATCAACTTTGCTGGCGCTGCGCAGCGAGGCGTCGTCGCGCTTTGAAAAGCAGTTGCCGGCAAGCCTCGCCGCGAGTGCCGCGAAGCGGGCGATGCAGCTGCTCGTACTGTACGCCGGGGGACGAGCCACGGCCGGATTCATCGATAGGTATCCCGTTCCGCAACGGCAGGTTCGGATCGAGCTCACGGCGGAGCGACTACGTAAAATTCTTGGCATTGAGGTATCGACCAGGGACGTAACCGCCGCCCTCCATGCGCTCGGCTTCGGCTGCGTATGGCAGCCTCCAAACGTTTACGCGATCACGGTTCCCGGCTGGCGGACCGATGTGCTTATTCCCGACGACGTCATCGAAGAAGTGATCCGCATTGTCGGCTTCGAGCGGCTGCCCGGCACGACGATCTCGGGCCGCGTTCCCGAACACCTGCCGCAGCCGCAGCGTGTACTGCGCGACCGGGTCAAGGATGCGCTTGTCGCCTCTGGCGGACAGGAGATCATCACCTATTCCGTCGTCAGCAGGGAGATGCTGGAGAAAATCGTGCCGGCGGAGGATCTGGCGATTTTGCAGCCGCTCCGTGTTGTTAACCCGGTCAGTGCAGAGCACGAGTTGATGCGCACGACGATGCGCGGCAACCTGCTGCAGGCGATGGCGACGAACCTGAAACTGAGGCGGCCATCGATCTCGCTTTTTGAGACGGGCACTGTCTATATGCCTGCCGAGGACCGCTCGCAACAACCCGAAGAGCGGGAGATGCTCGTCGGTGCGATCTCGGGAGAGCGCCTGGATCGTTGGGGCCGAGGCTCCGGCGAGCCGCTCGACTTCTTCGATGCGAAAGGCCAGATCGAGAGCCTCGACGAGCGACTTGACGCCGGCTTCGACTACGTTGCAGCAGACGACCCGAACCTGTTGCCCGGCCGCGTTGCTGAAGTCCAATTCGCCGGCAACGCGGTCGGTGTGATCGGCCAGGTGCACCCTGATCTGCTGGGGCGCTTCGACATCGACCGGGAGGTGTTTCTCTATGAACTGGACCTCGGTGCGCTGGTTGATCTCGCCGATCACGTGCGCCGGTTCGTCTCGATTCCCCGCTATCCCGGTGTAAGCCAGGACCTCGCCCTGCTGGTTGACCTGTCGGTGCCGGCGAGCGAACTCGTCGCAGCGATCCGCCGATCAAAGCTTGTGCGCTCGGCAAACCTATTTGACGAATATACAGGCGACCGGGTCGCGCGCGGCAAGAAGTCGCTCGCGTTTGCGATTAGCTACCAATCACCGGAGAGGACGCTTACCGACGCTGACGTGGCGAAGGAGCAGGAGCGGATTCTGCGCGGCCTGAAGCACCAGTTTGGCGCGGAACTCCGAAGCTAGACGGACCGCTGGTCTGGATTCGGACCTTCAACGAGATCGTTCAAGAAGTCGTTGATATGTTTATTCACCAACTCGGGCTGCTCCTGCTGCACCCAGTGGCTGGTGTGCGGGATGTAGCGGATTGTGAGATCCGGAACCCACTGCTGCATGTCGTACGTGAGCTCTTTGCCGAGGGCGACGTCGTTCTCTGCCCATATTAGAAGCGTCCTCGCCGGTATGGCCGGTGTCGGGTCTGCATGACGTAAGCCTGCGCGGAAAGCAGCCCGATACCAGTTGATGGCCGCAGTCAGTGCACCCGGCTGGGCTGCGGCCCCTTTGTACGCGCGGATATCGTCGTTCGAAAACGTTCCCCGCGTTGTCGCCCCGCCACGCAAGGCACGTTCAATCGCGCGGTAGTTCCGCGCGCGAAAGGCAAGCTCCGGCAAGGCCGGAAGCTGGAAGAAAAAGATGTACCAGCTTTTGCGGAGCTGCTTCCATGTGCGCAGACCGCGACGAAGCGCGGCCGGGTGCGGACAGTTAAGGACGATGAGCCGGCGCGTCATCTCCGGGTACTGAATTGCAAAGGTCCACGCGACACCGCCGCCCCAGTCGTGGCCGGCGATAACGGCCTCTGTCTCGCCCAGGTGCCGAACCAAGGCTGCGACGTCGGCCGTGAGCTTATCGATCTCATACGCAGCGACGCCGCCCGGTTTGTCGGTCAGGTTATAGCCGCGCTGGTCCGGCACAACTACGCGGAACCGCGCGGATAACGCCTCGATCTGATGACGCCACGAATACCAGAACTCCGGGAAGCCATGCAGCAGGATGAGCAGCGGTCCGCGGCCCCGCTCGACGTAGTGCATGCGAATGCCGTTTATCAGGGCATACTCGTGTCGCATGCCCGCACTGCCGAAATCCGTGGCCATGACTTTCACTCCCGGCAAAGGCGATCCGTCGCAGTGGCTCAGGAATCAGTCTGGTACTGTGGGCGGCGCTTCTCGTCGAACGCAATCGTTCCCTCTCGCATGTCACCGGAAG
>JBBRGK010000439.1:0-3511 GCA_038240805.1 Dehalococcoidia bacterium
TAGCTGGCCAGCACAGAGCGACGGAAGAGACGCCGCTTCTTGGACGAGGCCGAATTAATGCCCGCACCTACGGCCGGGACAGCGACGCGGCGTAGCGCGGCTGAAGCTGTCGCGCTTTCAGCAGCTTCGGATGATGTAGCAGTGATCTGGTCGCCTGGCGCGGCCAAATAAAAGGGGGAGCAGCGGAATGAAGATTAAGCGCATGGGTCGCACCGGCCTGAAGGTATCTGAGATCTGCCTCGGAACGATGACCTTCGGCAACCAGTGCGATCTCGACACGAGCCTGGCGATCATGGATCGCGCCGAAGCGGGCGGGATTAACTTTTTTGACACCGCGGACGTATATCCGCTTGGCGGCGCTCAGGGAATGGCCGGACGCACCGAGGAGTTCGTCGGGGAATGGATGAAGCAACGGGGGGCGCGTAATCGCATCGTCCTGGCCACAAAGTGCCGCGGCCAGATGGGTACGAAACCAAACGACGTTGGTCTCTCGCGTAAACACATTGTCGAAGCGGTAGAGGAGAGCCTGCGGCGTCTTCAGACCGACTATATCGACCTCTACCAGACCCACGGCCCCGATCCGGAGACACCGATTGACGAAACCCTGCGGGCCCTTGATGACCTGGTGCGCTCCGGCAAGGTGCGGTACGTCGGCTGCTCGAACTACCGCGCCTTCGAGCTTGCACGGGCGCTCTGGACGAGCGACAGGCTGGGGATCGCCCGCTACGACTGCGATCAGCCTCGCTATAACATCCTCTACCGCGAGATAGAAAACGAGGTGCTGCCGCTCTGTGCTGCGGAAGGCGTCGGCGTGATCGCCTACAATCCGCTGGCCGGCGGGTTTCTCACTGGCAAGTACCACAAAGGTCAGGATGTCGTGGAAGGCACCCGTTTCGCGCTAAACCGCGCTGGTGCAATGTATCAGCAGCGGTACTGGAAAGAGGCGCAGTTCGACTCTGTTGAGCAGCTGCAGCACGTTACGGACGCCCACGATCTCTCGCTGGCTCAGGTGGCTATCGCCTGGGTGTTGAAGAATCCGGCGATCACTTCAGCGATCGTCGGTGCAACGGGACCCGAGCAGCTTGATCAAACGCTGCCAGCCACCGATCTGGTATTGAATGAGGAAATCCTCGCGGCATGTGCCGAGCCGTGGTTCAACATCCCGCGGCCGCGCGACGCTTCCGTCGCATTGAGGTAACGGCGACTACACCGCGTCAAGTTCCTGCAGAAACGTCTGTACGACGACTGCGAATGCCTGCGGCTGATCGGTGACCGCCGGGTGACCCGCGTCGGGGATGATGGCGATGCGGCTGCCGGCGATGTGGTCGTGCAGGTATTGGGCCGCCGGCACGAGCACATCGCGCTCGCCAGCTATCACCTGGACCGGCAGGTCCAGTTCCTCAAGGCGGTCGTGGTAGTCGGTGCGCTGGCGACGAGCACGGCCGGCGTTGACGAACCCGTGTGTAGAGAGCGACCGCATGCGGCTGAGAAAGCGCTCACGCAGGTATGGATCGTTTCGGACGGCGGCCGGTACGCGGCCCGACTCCAGTTGATGCCGGGCCAGCGCTTCGATACCGTGCTCGGCGGCGTAGCTCTCCGTTCGTTCGATCTGTTCTTCGCGGGCGCGGATGGCTTCCGAAAGATCAATGCAGTTCGGACCCGCCGACGTGTCTGAAAGCACCAGCCCGCGGATCATTTCCGGACAGCGAAAGGCAAATTCCAGCGCCACCATGCCACCCATTGAAGCGCCGACCAGGTGTGCCGAATTCAGGCCAAGTTCGGACAGAAGGTCGCGCAGGTCGTCGGAGTATGTGGCCATCGAATAGAGGCCGGGGTCTTCAGGCGTATCCGTGCGACCGTGTCCTCGCAGGTCGTAACAGATCAGGCGGTAGTGCGGCGCCAGTTCAGGCCGCAACCGCAACCACATGCTCAAATCGCCGCTGTAGCCGTGGACCAGCACCAGCGGTGTACCGGAGCCGTCCTCTTCGTAGTAGGTCCTGATTCCGTTCGTTTTCGCAAAAGGCACGGCGAAACCTCAACTCGTGGAGTCCGTATCCGAATGTAGCAGGGGGCGCCATGATACCATCCCGGCATGCCACCGTACCGCCGGAGGCGCTCTCGGCGCCGTCGCTTTCCTGCCCTCCCGGTAATCGTCATCCTCGTTGCCGCTGTCGCCCTGGTTCTCGTGCTTTCCGGTACCTGCGGCTCCAAAGTGAAGCGCAGCAACCGCCGCAGCAGCGCGACACCGCTTGCGAATGCGGTCACACCGGCCTCGGTAGCACCAGGGCGAGCTTCGGTGACGCTGCCGCCACGCGTGCCGGTCACACCGGAAGCAGGCTTCACGCCCTCTCCGCCTACGCCGGAGCCGACCTGTGCTCCGGAAGAGATGCTGCGGGCCGTAAACAAGGAGATCGCGCTTCCGGCTGAATATGTGCCGTCGGATCTCGTCGGCGTGCAGCCAATCGACGCCTCCCCGGTTCCGGCGTTGACGCTGAAGGTCCGGCGTGAGGCAGAGGACGCGCTGCATCGCATGCTGGAGAAGTCACGGGAGGGCGGGCTCAGCATCATTGTGCAGTCCGCCTATCGGAGCTACCCGGACCAGCTGCGGGTCTACGAAGACGAAGTAAAGACATTCGGTCAGGAGCAGGCCGATCGTGAGAGCGCCCGTCCTGGGCACAGCGAGCATCAGCTGGGAATCGCGGTCGATTTCAGCTCGAAGCGGCTGAATTTCGATCTGAATGACTCATTCGCTGCCACGGCGGAAGGTAAATGGCTGGCACAGAACGCCTCGCAGTACGGATTTGTGCTCAGCTATCCCGATGGCAAAGAGCAGGTTACCGGCTACAAATACGAGCCCTGGCACTACCGTTACGTCGGCACGGCTCCTGCTCTGGCAGTGAAAGAGTCGGGCCTCACGCTCAATGAGTGGCTGCAACCGCGACAGGCGGGTTGCCGCGCGACCTGATCAGGAAGAGTCGCGAACCGTCTCCCGACGTTCTGTCAGGTGTCCGGCCAACGGTGAGCAATTGATCCTATGAAACGGGTTGCGGAGTTGGCACAGTCTTTCGGGCGGAGTGTGCAACGAAATCGATGGTGAGCCCGGCGAACTCGTCGGGAACTTCCTGCTGGACCATGTGGCCGACGCGCTGATAGATTTGCAGGCCGCAGTTCGGAATCTGCGTGAACGCATCGAGCATCGTCTGCACAGGCACCAGGTTGTCGTGGTCGCCACCGACGATAAGCACGGGCAGCTTCAGCGTCGTGAGCAGGTCGCCAAGTCGCAGATTCACCATCGAATCAAGCGACTGCTTCCGATGGCCTTCGCTGGTCTTCATACTGGCCAGCACCCCCCGCTCCACGATTTCGTCCGATAACGAACGCGAGTAGGAGAACTGGGCCATCTGCTTCATCACGGCGACGTTACCGCGGAACTGTTCCACCTGCTGCATAACGGCCGGGTCCAGTGGTGTAAGCCCATTGAGGGGCGCGGGCGCAAGCAGGATCGTGCCCC
>JBBRGK010000440.1:0-3510 GCA_038240805.1 Dehalococcoidia bacterium
TCGGCGCCGGCGACATCTGGCGAATGTGCCAGACCAAGGACCTGCCGATCCGCGACTGGGTCAAGCTGGCGGTTTCGCGGGCACGCATTACCGGCGCCCCGGCGGTGTTCTGGCTCGACGAAACCCGTCCTCACGACGCAAACCTCATCGCTAAGGTGCGTGCCTATCTCCCTGAACACGACACCACCGGGCTGCAGATCGAAATCATGGCGCCTAACGACGCCATCGCGTTTTCTTTGCAGCGTCTCCGCAGGGGCCAGGACACCATCTCAGTTACTGGAAACGTGCTGCGTGACTACCTCACGGACCTATTCCCAATCATGGAGGTCGGCACCAGCGCCAAGATGCTCTCAGTCGTCCCGCTCCTCGCCGGGGGCGCGATGTTTGAGACGGGGGCCGGAGGGTCGGCGCCCAAGCACGTGGAGCAGATGATCAAGGAAAACCACCTTCGATGGGACAGCCTTGGCGAATTCCTCGCGCTAGCCGCGAGTTTTGAGCATCTGGCCCGAACCACCGGCAACGCCCGCGCGCGGATTCTCGCTGACACACTGGACCGGGCAACGGCGACGTACCTGAACGAGAACAAATCGCCGAGCCGCAGAGTCGGTCAAATCGACAACCGCGGCAGCCACTTTTACCTGGCTTTGTTCTGGGCCGAGGAAATCGCTTGGCAGACTGAGGACCCTGAGCTCGCCGCCGCCTTCGCGGAGCTCGCGAAGATGTTGCGGGCCAACGAGTCAACAATTGCCGCGGAGCTCCTGGCCGTCCAGGGCTCTCCGGTGGACCTCGGCGGGTACTATCGCCCCGATCCTGCTACGGCGGACTCGGTAATGCGCCCGTCGAAGACGTTTAACGAGGCGTTGTCGCGCCTTCGACGTTAGAGGGGAGAACGATGGAACTGGCTGATGTGGTACAGATTGGGGACTTCTCCAACGAGACATTGCTGGCGCTCGCGGAGCGGCTGGAGAATTCGCAGACGTTTCAGGAGCGGATCATACGGGAGGTCGAGCTGGACGAAGTATACCGGCGGGTAGACACGGCCGTTAGGGACGCGCTGGAGCAGGGGGATTCCGAAAGCATCGAGACGCTGTACAAGGTCCGCGAGTTCGTATTCGAGGCGCACGATCTGGCGGGTGATGGACATGCCCCAGAGGCTGCCAAGAAGTTACGTGCGGCCATGTCGAACGAGCCGCGCAGCTAAGAGGCCGGCCTCAGGACGGCCGGCCTCCGCATTGGTTCCGAGGCCAACGATTCTCCGTGGACGGGCCATGCGGCCATGTGCGGGGGCTACCGTTTGAGCCAGAGCTTCGTATAAGAGTCCGTGAAGAAGCTGTAGTTTGCCCAGAAGCTGTAGTTCTGCACCCAGGGCTGCACCAGCCGATAGCGCGGCTCCTCGGGCCAGCCGGCCACGAAGTACATCTTGTCCATCAGGTACTTCTGGATGTCCATGTAGGCCTTGAGCCGCTCATCCTCGTTGATGATGGCGCGCGCCTTGGTGATCGTGGCGTCGAAGGTGGCGTCGTTAATGGGCGTGTTACGCCGCTCGCTCTTGGAGCTGTAGAAAGCGAAGAGATACTGGTCGATGTCAACGTAGCCATCGCCCGCGAGGGCAAACACCAGCGAGTCCTTGTTGAAGTTCCCATAGTGGATGCCCTTGCCGCCCGCCACATACTCTGAGTTATAGTCCACGCTCACCAGGCTGGTTTTGATACCGGCCGCGTTGAGCATGCTGTTGACGGTCTCGGCCAGCGTGCCATACGGCGCGCCGTATCCATTCGGCGTATAGATGAGCTTCGCGAACTGACCAGCGCCAGCACCAGCTTCGGTGAGAAGCTTCTTCGCCGCCGCCGGGTCGTATTTGTAGTTCTGCGCGACGCTGGCGTCGAGATCCTGCGCTTTCAGCGCCCACTTTCCGAACTTGGGCGGGGCCAGGGCTGTCGGGGCAGAATGCCCCGCATATACGGACGAGGCGATCCCGGCCCGGTCGATCAACATCGACAGCGCATGCCGTACGCGCACGTCGGTCCAGGCAGAGCTTGGGTCGCCGAGCTGGCCCACGAGCGCATGTTGCTGATTCGAGTCGGCGGTATAGAATGCCGCCTTTGGGTTCTGCTTACGCAGCGTATCGATGCTGTTGCCGGGCACTGCATCGAGTTCATCGAGATTGCCGCCGCTAAACTGGGCAAACTGCTGCGCCGCGTCAGGGATGATCGCGTAGCGCGCCCCATCGATGTACGGCCGTCCCTTCTGAAACCAGTCGGGATTGCGCTTGAACGTGAGCGCAACGTCCGGCGTGTAATTGTCCAGCAGGAACGGCCCGCTGCCGATCATCTGCTTGGCGGGGTCGAACGATCCCGCTAAGGCCTCTCGCGGCAGAATCCAGGAGGTCTTGGGCGCCGCCAGGATTTTTGGAAAGGCGGCGTACGGATAATTCAGCTTGAAGACCACGGTATCGGCGGCCGGCGTTTGGATCTGGCTCGGATCGATCATGTCGATATCGCCGCGGTTCGGGTTCTTTGCGTCCAGCGCACGCGTGAAGCTCGCCTTGATGTCGGCCGAGTCGACGGCGTGGCCGTTGACCGGCGCGATGTTGTGGAACTTTGCATCGGTCCGCAGCTTGACCGTCCAGGTAACCGCGTCCGGCGATTCAGCGCTGAGGCCGAGATCGTTCTCCACCTCCGCCGACTCCGAGAGCTGGGGATCCGACCCAGCTTTGAGACTGAAGACGCGACTGTAGGGCGCGCTGCATGGCTGCATCGTGAAATACGAGGTCGTGCGTTGGGGATCAAGCGTGGGCGGATTCGTCGGCTGATAGAAGTTGTAGGTGCCGCCCGAGACGGGTGAACCGACCGAGGCCTGCGAAGTCGAGGTTCCACCGGTCCCCTGCTGCTTCGGTGCACCCTTGCTGCTGCAGCCGAGGGCAACGGTCGCTGCTGTTCCCCCGGCCGCCGCGACAGCAAGGGAAAGGAACCGGCGGCGAAGGATCGCCTGTGGTCCCCCACCCAACTGCTTACGCTGGCTGGCTTTGCTCCAGTAGCTCGAATCACGTTCCATGGGCTCTGTTCTCCTAACGCTCGCGCCTTCCGAGAGGCTGTCACTTTGCGCAGTGCTGCATTCCAGGTACAGGTAGCCTGCACACGCGAAGCGTGCCTGTCAAGAGGGCGCATCGCCTCATGACGGAGCTGACGTTCTGAGGCGCACGAGTGAGATACGCCTGGGAGACACGTTAGAATGGCCGCCGGCTTCGATTGCTTCTACGACAGCACCGATTCAAGGACGCTCTGTCGATACATGCTCCCACGAATAAGGGTCGGCGCGGGCCGGCCCGGTTACCGCCCCTCGATCTCTCCAGTCGAGCGACGCTCCGAATCAGTTTGGGCCGTTTCTCTCTGCCAGCGGCCAGCATACCCGGACCGTGGTTCCGTGATCCGGCTCGGATTCGATCTCAAACTCGCCGCCCAAGAGTTCGGCCCGCTCCCGCATGCCGGCCAGGCCCAAGTGCCCGTCGCC
>JBBRGK010000441.1:0-3501 GCA_038240805.1 Dehalococcoidia bacterium
CGCCCCGTATGTGGGGCCGCTGGCCGCGCAGCTTCCTGGTCGGACCTGCATCGCGACGCTGTCGATTCCCTTGCTCGGTGGCCGCTGCCTGGTGCACGGCGACCTGAGGACCACCGTAACCCCCAGCAGCTGGCTATATTCCGCGCCGCCCGGTCTTAGCTCATCAAACCAGCGCCGGATGCCAGTCACTGAGTCTGCGAGCTGGATCAGATTGATCACGGCAGCAGAACGGCGGCCTGCGGCGACAGGATACCCCCGATGGCGGATGGCGCTCTCAGGGCGTTGGACTGAGGCTGAAAGATGCCGCGTCTGCCCGGACATATCCGGTTACGCGGGCTACGGGAGGGGAACTATGTCTCAGTCGCTCGTCTCAAGAGTTATTCAACGCCTGGCATGGCTGGACCCGGTGGCGGATCTGCTGCAGCAGGGTGCAAACGGCCTGCTGAACCGGGACGGCGCCCCGACGACGGTCAAGAACCTTTTAAATGGCCGGCCGCTCGGTCACGCGCTGCACCCTGCCCTGACCGACGTGCCGATCGGCGCCTGGACGGCGGCACTGGTGATGGACTGCCTGGCGCTGGGCGGATCGGAAGGTCTGGAACGCGGCGCGGACACCTGCCTGGCGATCGGTGTGGCCGGGTCGGTGGCGTCGGCGGTTTCGGGCGTGGCCGACTGGAGCGATACCCAGGGCGACATGCGACGCACTGGCATGGTTCATGCGCTGTTGAACACGGCCGCGCTGAGCCTGAACCTGCTTTCGTTGCTGCAGCGGCGGCGTTCCGACCGCGGCCCGGCCGTTGCCCTCTCGACGCTCGCTTTTGGCCTGGTCATGGTCTCCGGGCACCTCGGCGGCGAGATGGTCTTCTCGCAGGGCGCGGGCGTCAACCACCAGATCTGGCCCGAGCCGCCGCCCGAGTTCACGCCGGTGATGGACGAGGCGGCACTTTCGGAGAACAGCCTCACCCGTGCCCGCGCCGGTGATGTCAGCATCTGCCTCTTGCGCCGCGGCAACGAGATCTACGCTTTCGAGGAGTGGTGTACGCATCTCGGCGGACCGCTCTCGGAGGGAGAGCTGGACGGCAACACGGTCACCTGCCCCTGGCATGCCTCGCAGTTCGATGTCACCACGGGCGCCGTGACCTGTTCGCCCGCGACGATCCCGCTGCGTACGTTCACCGCCCGTCTGCGCGAGGGCAAAGTCGAGGTGCAGCCACGGGGATAGGAGAGGCGCGGCTGAATTCGTGGCTGCACGCTCGCGGCTTCATTTAATAGGCTAATAACAGGCTAATGAGCAGAGATGGTGGCTCATTAACGGTTACGCACCGACCTGCTGGTTTGAGGTCCGACTCCGGGCTGGACTGGTGGAGCGGGCGGTGACAGCATAAGCGTGCCCGCCGGCCCAAACGGACGAAGCACAAAGCCGCGGGCGACGGAGCCGCGTTGCTATGCCGATTCCAGCGTCTCTTGTTGGTCACACACTGGCACCGCGCAGCCTCACGTTGACGGCGCGGTTCGTCATGGCCTTCGCGGCCGCCACGGGCGATGACAACGCTTGCTATTTCGATGACACCAGGCAGGTGGTGGTTGCGCCGCCACTGCTCGCCGTCTCGCTCGAATGGCCGCTGGTGTCTGGCATGCGCGCCGGCATCCCCGAGGCAACAGAGGCGGAACTGCGCCGCGGCGTGCATGCGACCCACGACCTGACTGTGCACCGGCTGCCGCGCGCGGGCGAAACGCTGACGACGCGTGGCACGGTCGTTTCGGTGTCGCGCCAGCCGGCGGGAACGCGGCTGCTGACACGGCTGGACACGGTTGATGGCGACGGTGCGGCCGTGTTCACGACCTACAACGGCAGCGTCTACCGCAGCGTGGCATTGACCGGCGATGAACGTTCGATCGACGAGGCGCCGCCGCCGCCGCTGCCGCCCGCCGCAGGAGGCTGGACGGTGCAGATCGATGTGCCGGTGGGAGCGGCGCACGTCTACACGGAGTGCGCCGATATCTGGAATCCGATCCACACCGAGCGCTCCGTGGCGCGGGCGGCGGGCCTGCCCGACATCATCCTGCACGGGACGGCCACGCTCGGCTATGCCGCACAGGAGATCGTCCGACGCGAGTGCGAAGGCAACCCCCACCGGTTGCGCCGCATCGCCTGCCGGTTCGGCGCCATGGTCTTCATGGGCCAGCCCCTGACGATCAGCGCGGGCGCCCCGCTGACGGTTGCCGGTGGCAGCGCCTGTGGCTACGGCGTCAGCACAGCGGATGGCGGGCCGGCGATCCGCGACGGCGTTGCCGTGGTGAGCGACCCCGGCCCTGCTGCCTGAAGGGGCGCGTCGCGACCTTTCAGCAAACCGGCTACTGCCCGAAACTAGCGGGACCGCCGGGTGTGCAGAATTGGCCTACAACTCCGGCTCTGGCGGCAGGCGTTGCAGGCGCAGGCTGTAGAGCTGGTGTTGCTCGATCTCGGTGGCGCGGCGGACAAGCTCGGTTACGTCGTCCTGCGTGACGTCGATGTAGCAGCCGGAAAGCACGTCCGCCCGGCCGGAAGCGAGCTCGACCACCAGCGCGGCTGCCCGCTCCGGCTGCTGCCAGTCGAGGTCCTGCCAGTGGGGATAGGCGGCCCGGCCCGCGTCTGAAGCCATGATCTGTCTGGTCAACGCCGTGCGAACGCCACCGGGATGGATGGCGAAGACGCTGATCCCGCGTCCGCGGGTCGAGAGGGCGAGGCTGTCGGTGAAGCGGAGCACTGCCGCTTTGGCAGCAGCGTAGGCGGAGGAGTCAGAGCGTGGTTCCAGAGCAGCGCCGCTTGCAAGGTTGATGATCCGGCCGTGCCCGCGGGCGATCATGCCCGGCAGGACGGCGCGTGAGCAGAGAAAGGGACCGAGCAGGTTGGAGGTGACATCGGCCCACCAGAGGTCGGGGTCCACCTCCCAGACCGGCCCGATCGCGGCGTGACTGCCGGCGTTGTTGACCAGCAGGTCCACCGGACCAAGCGTTGCAGCGACGATGCCCGCAATGCGTTCGACCGCCGCTCGCTCGGTGACGTCGGCCACCAGGCCGAGGCCGCGCCCGCCGGCAGTTTCGATCAGCGCCGCTGTTTCTGCCACCTGCGATTCTGTGCGGGAGATGGCGGCAACAGCCGTTCCGTTCGCTGCCAGCGCCAGGGCGATTGCGCGGCCGATACCCCGGCCAGCGCTGGTGACGATGGCGACGGGGGCGAAGGGGACGACCTCAGTGCATTGTTGCACAGGGGTCAGCGGCCCCGGCTGAAGATAATCGGCGCCACGACACGGCCGGGAATCTGGGGCTGCCAGGACATGCGGTCGCCATTACAGTCGTACTGAAAGGTGGGATTGCCGGAGCCAGCCAGCAGATCGCTCACGTCGAGGTTTTCCATGAGGGGTGCCCCGTTGAGCGTGTCGCTGTGTTGGAAGATGACCAGCAACAAGCTCAAGGACAGCGTCCCTGATGGCTCTTCGGCGAAGGAGGCGAGCAGAGCGA
>JBBRGK010000442.1:0-3496 GCA_038240805.1 Dehalococcoidia bacterium
GTCAGCAAGCGAACGCTGGCTCGTCGCTCGTCGCAGCGTCTCGCCGATCACCTGTTCCGGCGAAACGGGGGCGCCGAACAGCTGGCTTGCTATCTCGGCGACCTGTTGCTGCTGTTCCTCCAGGCTGCCGGCTCCTGCGACCGTGGCCGATGTGCCGACGCATTGCAGCGCCTCCGCAGAGAGCGCCTCGCGGGTACGGCGGGTTAGCAGCGCAACATCGGCGCCCTGCCGGCCGCGATACGTGTGCAGCTCATCCAGGACCAGGAACTGAAGGCCGCGCGCCGACTCGACGAGCTGACGCTCCTGAGGACGGGTGAGAATCAACTCCAGCATCACGTAGTTGGTGAGCAGGATGTCCGGTGGATCGGCGATGATCTCGCGGCGCTTTTCGTCCGACTCCTGGCCGGTGTACTTCGCGAACGTAACCGGACCGCGTCCACCCGGGAAACCGTACTGCAGGAACTTCTCCAGCTCGCCGAACTGGCTGTTTGCCAGTGCGTTCATCGGGTAGACGATGATCGCCTTGACCCCGCGGCCGCTTCCCTCGCGAAGCACCCGATCGACGATCGGCACGATGTAGGCCAGGCTTTTGCCAGAGCCGGTGCCGGTGGTCAGAACGTAGTTGTGTCCTGCCCGGGCGGCACGCACGGCCTCGGACTGGTGCCGGTGCAGGCGCAGCGGACGGCCGGCATCGTTGATGTCCTGCCTCACGCGAAAAACGCGGGCGCACTCCGGGTGCAGTGCTCCCTGCTCGACCAGCTCATCGATCGAATCACCCGGCTCAAACGCCGGGTTTAACTGGAGCAACGGCTCCGGCCAGAGCTCTCCGGCGGCGAGGCTCTGCTCTACATGGTCCCTTATGCGTGCGTCGAGGATTTCAATGAAGCCACCGACGTAAGCGGAGTAGTTCGAGACCAGTTCCCTGCGCAGCTCAAAGACATCCAAGCCGGCCCTCACATTGCGACGACTGCGTCGCAGCGGTTGAAATAGTACAGCATTACGACATGTCTGTGTTCCGATAGTTCTTCACCGTCTACGATGTTCAGGTGAACGGCGCCCCTGAGGCCGTTCGCATGTCTGTAAACGGGTTCGAGGTGCCAGGGTGGCTGGCAACGGAGGCTGACGGGATGACGACCGAAGCAACGACAAACGGCCAGGCGAGCGACGACACCGGCAGCGAGCAGGAGCGTTACGACTGGACCGCGATCGTGGACGACCTCAACCGGCTGCTGCGGCTGCGCGTGACGCCGATCGGCATGAAGATGTTCACGACCGTGGCCGAGATGGAGGCGATTCCGCGCATTCGCCGGCCGGAGAGCATCCACACCACAGACCAGATCGTCGCCCAGGCGGCGCGGCTTTCCTGGACAGTCGGCATCACCAACGCCGACCTCGTGGGGCCGCAGTGCGGCGCGGTGATCGGCCTGCACCCGCAGGACGAGGAGTGGCTCTCGGGCAAGCGGATGGCCGGTGTCTGGTACGAGACGCTGGAGGATGCCGCCGCGCATCAGCATGCGATGGACTGCCTGCCCTACGGCCGCTACGAGGCGATGGCCGTCTCGCCGCTGACCTCGGGCCGGCTGGATCCGCCGGACATCTGCCTGATCTACGGCACGCCCGGCCAGATGATCATCTTCATCAATGGCTTGCAGTGGAGCGGCTACACGAAGTTCAACTGGGGTATCGTCGGCGAGTCATCCTGCGCTGACTCCTGGGGACGCGCCCTCAAGACCGGCGAGCCGAGCCTCTCGATCCCCTGCTTTGCCGAACGGCGCTACGGCGGCGTGCTCGATGACGAGCTGCTGATGGCGATTCCGCCCCACTTCCTGCCCGGCGCGATCGAGGGCATGAAGCGAATCGCCAAAAACGGCATGCGCTACCCGATCCCGCAGTACGGCATCCAGGCCGACGCGCGCGCTGGGCTCGGCTACAGCTACTCCGACAAGGCATAGCGCGGCGCGCTTCTCGGCCGCAGCGCACATAAAAGTTCGCCACGGTCTCCTGGCCCGCTCGTTCTCCTCCGGCCAGCTTGCGGTATGGTATCCTTCGCTATGTTCGTCGCGGCCCATCGCGTCAAACCACGAGTAGAGCCGGAAAACGCAGAAAAGGCGGCAATTCGTGGTTCGCGTTCGTACTGTGCCCCGCGTCGAACATCCTGCGCTTCCAGTTGATATTGCCGCTCCGATCGTTAAATGGGCCGGTGGTAAACGCAGCCTTCGCCGGCAGCTACTGGCGCTCATTCCACCACAGTTTTCGGCATATTACGAGCCGTTTTTGGGCGGCGCCAGCTTCTTTCTCGCACTTGTCTCGCTGCAAACGATCTCTCACGCCGTTCTCAGCGATGCCAACGCTGAGTTAATTCAGCTTTATCAGATCACGCGTGATGAACCCGACGCGCTCATGGCTGAGCTCGATACGCTGCAGAGCCATGTATTGGAAGAACCGTTCTATTACTGTCTCCGCGATGGCGATGTGGAATCACTCTCCCCGGTGAAACAGGCGGCCAGGTTCATTTATCTGAATAAAACCTGCTACAACGGGCTCTATCGCGTCAATCGGCGTGGCCGGTTCAACGTTCCTTTCGGCCGCTACGCGAGCCCCCCCGGCTTATACAACCGCGCCAACATCGAACGCGTCGCGGGGATGTTCGGGCAGGCGCAGCTTGGTTGCAGCGACTTCGATGACACCTTGAAGGATGCGGGCGCGGGGGACTTCGTCTACCTGGATCCGCCCTATGTGCCGCTGACCACCACCGCATCGTTCACCCGCTACACGAAGGGCGCCTTCGGTGAAGCGGAGCAGCGACGGCTGGCCGAGACCGTCCACAGGCTCACCGCACGGGGCTGCAACGTCCTGCTCTCGAACTCCGAAACGCCGCTGGTCCGTGAGCTCTACCGCGACGATCGCTACGACACGACCGTCGTTTACGCACCCCGCAACATCAACTCCGACTCCGCCAGCCGGCAGAAGATCGCCGAGCTTGCCATTCGCAGCTATCGCGAGACCCGGTAGCTGGCGCTGCTGCGGCGCTGCGGCTCAGAGAAAAAGGCTACCGGGTCGGCGTGCTCGAACAGGGCCGGCGCTGGGAACCGGAGGATTTCCCCACCAGCAACTGGAACCTGCGTCGCTACCTCTGGAGACCCGCACTGGGGTTCAAGGGCTTCGTCGGCACGGCGATTACGGATCGCATGATCGCAGTGTTTGGCTGCGGTGTAGGCGGTGGCTCGCTCGTCTACGCCAACGCGCCGCCCGTGCCCGACGAGGCCGTCTTCACCGACCCCGACTGGTCGAGGCGTGGCTATTTCGAGCTGGAGTCCACCCGCCCGTCGTTCGGTGTGTAGACCTGGTTGTCGTAGAAGACCTCGAAGGTAAAGGTCATCGTGCTCACGAAGTTGCTGTCTTCAGCGCTTAGGAGTCTCACGCAAATAACGTAACCTGCATGCTGTAGAACAGCTATGCTGTGCGCATGGACACGCTCACGCTGGCCGACAAATAT
>JBBRGK010000443.1:0-3493 GCA_038240805.1 Dehalococcoidia bacterium
CTGGTTTCGGCGCTGCGGTCGTGTCGGACTGGTTCGTCGGAGCGTTGCACCCTGCGATCGTGTCGTTACACCTCTCGGACGCCTTTGCCGGACTGGTGGTCGTGGCGATCGCCGGCAATGCGGTGGAGAACGTCGTGGGCATCCAGCTCGCGGCGCGGAACAGGCCGGACTACGCCATCAGCGTGATTCTCAATAGCTCATTGCAGGTAGCGCTCGGGCTCATTCCGGTGCTGGTGCTGCTCAGTTTCGTTATCGGCGGTAATCACCTGACGCTGGTATTGCCGCCGCTGCTGCTTGCTGCGCTCGGACTGGCGGCCGGGCTGGGAGCGATTATCGTTTTCGATGGTGAGTCGATCTGGCTGGAGGGAGTGGTGCTCGTCGGCCTCTATGGCATCATCGCCACAGCGTTCTGGTGGGGATAAACGGGAGATCAAGCGGTGGCAGATCAAGACTCAGCTCACGCCAGGGAGCAAGGGCACCCTTCATCGGCGGTTGACTTCCGGGCGACAGGCTATCCCTGGCGGCTGTACAGCGGCAGCGGGGTGCTCGAGCAGATCGGCGCGGAGATCCAGCGCGCCGGCGCCCACAGAGCGTTCCTCCTCTGCGGCAAGACGGTCGCCGCGACTACGAATCTGCCCGCGCGCATCAAGGCGGCGGCTGGCGACTCGTTTGCCGGGCTGTATGACGGGATGGACAAAGACGCGACGTTTTCCGCCGTGATGCGAGGTGTCGAGGCCGCACGGGCGGCGGGCGCAGACCTGCTGATCGCGGTCGGCGGGGGCAGTGTCATCCACGGTGCGCGGGTCGTTGCGATCCTGCTGGCAGAACAGGGCGACCCCTACGGCCTGATGACGCAGTACCCCGAAGGGAAACCTGCCTTCAGCCCGCGTCTGCTGGCACCGAAGCCACCGATAATCAACGTCCCCACGACGCCGACCAGCGCCATGAATCGTGCCGGCTCGGCGCTGAAAAACGACGCTCTCGATCATCGCATGGAGTTCTTCGATCCGAAAACGCGGCCCGTGGCAATCATCTGGGACGCGGAAGCGTTGCTCACCGCCCCCGCCGCGCTTACCCGATCCACTGCCACGACGACGTTCTCCAGCAGCGTCATTGCCATCGGCTCGCTCGGGGGTGGCCCGTTGGTTGAGGGAGACAACAGACAGGCGTTCAGGCTGGCGTTCCGCGCCCTGCCGCGTTTGATGCAGGAACCGGAAAACGCCGCGCTTCGCATCGATCTGTGCGCCGCGGCGTTCTTGCAGAACCGGGCCGCCGACGACGGGGCAGGGCGCGACCGGGATGCCGTCTCAAGCAGCTCCTACACACTGGCGACGGCGCTGCACATCCGCTATCACCATGTCGGCCAGGGCGAAGCGACCGCCGCAGTTCTGCCCGCGGCCTTTCGCCACGCTGAGCCGCACCGGGCTGATGCTCTCGCCCGCCAGGCTGAGGCTCTCGGCGTCTGGCGGCAAGGGATGTCCGCAGCCGATGCCGCAGACGCGGTGGCGGGTGCGCTGGAAACGCTGTTCCGCTCCATCGGCATGCCCAGGCGCCTGCGCGATCTGAACATTCCGGAGAGTGACCTGCCGCTCCTGGCGCAGGACACGCTCAAAAACTTCAATGCCAACCCCGGCGAGCGGCCGGCGGATCAGACCGCCCGCATGCGGGCGTTGCTGCAGTGCGCCTGGTAGGCCGGACGGCTACTCGAATACGCCGGCGGCAGCGAAAGCGGCGATCTCGTCGTCGTTCAGGCCGAGCACCTCAGAACAGATTTCGAGCGTGTGTTCGCCGAGCAGCGGCGCCGCCCGCCAGGGCCCCGGCGCCATGCCGTCGATACGGAACGACTGGGTCAGCACGGCATGCTCGCCCAACTCTGCGTGTGGAAGCCGCCGGAAGAACTGGCGGTGCTGAAGCTGAGGGTCAGCGAAGAGGTCCTCAGCTCGGGCAACGACGCCCGCCGGCACGCCCGCATCCTGTAGCCGCTGTGCCAATGCGAACGGGTCATGGCCGGCAGTCCAGTCGCCAATCAGGGCGTCAAGTTCGTCCTCATGCCGGGTACGGGCCTCGAATGACGCGAAGCGGCTGTCGGTGGCAGTCTCGCCGTGGCCCAGGGTTTCGCAAAGCGCCTGCCAGGCGGCATCCGATGTCACCGTGATCGCGATCCAGCGATCATCGCCGGCACAGCGGTAGACATTGTTCGGGCAGGTGTATGCCTCACGATTTCCTTGCCGCGTTGCCATGTGGCCGTTTATCTGCAGATCGAGCAGCGGCGCAGCGAGGAAATGAATTGAGCTTTCAAGCTGGGCGTGATCGATGTACTGGCCTGCGCCGGTATTTTCCCGCACCTCCAGTGCGAGCAGGATCGCGGTTAGCAGAAAAGGCCAGCAGATGAAGTCGGTGTACGCCGAATACGGCCCCAGCGGCTCGCCGCCTTCGAGTCCGGTGAGGTCGTACCAGCCGCTCATCGCACTGGCTATCTGGCCGTAGCCACGGTGCAAAGCGTGCGGTCCCGTCTGGCCCTGCAGGCAGTGGCTGGCCATGATGATGCGTGGGTTCCAGGCGGAGACCTGTTCATACGCGAGCCCCCAGCGTGCCATCACGCCGGGGACAAACGCCTCCAGCAGCACGTCGCTGCGCTCAACCAGCAGCCGCACGATCTCGCGCGACTCCGGCCGCTGCATATTGAGCGTCAGTGATAGCTTGCCGGCGTTGTAGGCGGAGAAATAGCCGGAGCGATTGATTCCGGCGATCCGCTCTGCGTAGGGTGTCGCCGCGCGCAGCGTGTCCGGGTGGGCAATCGACTCGATCTTGATCACCTGAGCGCCGAAGTCGGCCAGGTGGCGCGCCGCCGACGGCCCGGCAACGGTCGTCGCGAAGTCGAGCACCCGCAATCCAGCGAGCGGCAGATCGGCGTCCGCTTCGGGCAGCGGCATTATGTACCTTCCTCAACGATGCCGGTTATCCCGAGAGCGGGGAACTGGCCTTCATCGATGCCAAGCAGTTCGCCGTAAACGGCACGATTGTGTTCACCGAGCCGAGGGACCGGCCCGTGCGGCTCCCAGCCCGCAGCGCTCATCCGCACCGGCGGACCGGGGACTCGAATGTTGCCGGGTTCCGACCCGGTCGGGAGACTGCGCCAGGCGCCGCGCGACGCCAGTTGCACGTCGTCCGCGACATCCTGCAGCGTCTGGACAGGAGCCAGCATCACGCCGCGGGTCATTGACCAGTCGAACAGCTCGGCCTTTGTCTTCGTCGCGAAGAAGAAAGCGAACGCGGCGGTCAACCGCTGGTTCGCTTCGAGTCCGGCCGTGAGCAGATCGAACGTCTCCCATGCGAGCGTCCGCATCCAGTCGGGTGCCATGCCGCTTTCGGCCATCCAGGCTACGAGCAGGCGCATCCGTTGACCGCCGATGTGCCCCGTCTGAAAGAGCCAGACTACGTAGCCGTCAAGCACCTTCCAGACGCTCGGCAGCCGCAGGACGCCACCCATATC
>JBBRGK010000444.1:0-3490 GCA_038240805.1 Dehalococcoidia bacterium
ATGGACGGCAAACGAGTGGCATCGGTTAGACTCTCCCACGCCCCCGACGAACCATCTCACGACCCGGCGACCGCAACTGTGTAGACAGGCGCTCTTCAGGCACTTGATCCCGTCTAATCGGCCCGTCTAATCGGAAGGAAGGAACAGCGCAGATGGCAAACGAGCCAACGACACTCATCGAGATGCTAGAACGTCCCGAACAGACGCACATCGCAGTCATTGCGCCTGAGCGCGGCTTACAACTCGACTACGCGCATCTGCGCCGATACGTTGCGCAGGCGGCCGGGGCACTGAGACGGCTTGGAGTCGCCCGTGGCGACCACGTTGCCTTCATCGCACCGAACGGCCCTGAGTTCTTGTTTGGTTACCTGGGTGCCCTGGAGGCGGGAGCGGCCTGTCAGCCGATCAACGCGCAATTGAAGCCCGACGAGGTCGATTTCGCAGTCGAGGACTCGCAGGCGGTGCTGACGATCGTCGTCGAAGGCAGCGAAAGCACGCTAAAGGGTACGCACATCCCGGACGACAGGCGTGCCGTGCTTCATTTTGACGGGACTGCAGTGACGATAGCGGGCAAACCGTTCCGCGAGCCTCGACCGGCGGAGGCGCCGCGGGCCAACGACGACGCTCTGATTCTCTACACATCGGGCACGACCAGCCGACCGAAGGCGGTGCCGCTGACTCACGCGAATCTGTTGACTTCGGCGCGGAACGTGGCCTCAGCTTACGCGCTGACGGCCAATGATGTATCGATGTGCGTGATGCCGCTGTTCCACGTCCACGGCCTGGTCGCGGCTACGTTTGCGACTCTGTACACAGGGGGCACGATCATCATGCCGTCCCGGTTCAGCGCTTCGGGCTTCTGGGACGACGTGCGCCGCTACCGTGCCACCTGGTATACGGCAGTGCCCACGATCCATACGATCCTTCTGAACTCCGTGACACCGGAAGATGCGGCGACGGGTAAACAGTTCCGCTTTGTCCGCTCCTGTTCATCTGCACTCGCGGCCTCGACGCAGAGCCGCTATGAAGCAACTTTCGGCGTTGCCGTGCTGCAGGCGTACGGCATGACGGAGGCTGCGCATCAGATCGCGACTAACCCACTGCCGCCGGCTGAACGGCGGGAAAACTCGGTCGGACTTCCCTACGGGGTTGAGGTCGCGATCCTTGACGACGAAGGAATGCAGTTGCCGGCAGGCGCCGAGGGAGAGGTCTGCCTGAAGGGTGCGAACGTCACCCGTGGATACCTGCACAACCCCGCAGCGAATGATGCCGGGTTTATCAATGGCTGGTTTCGCACCGGCGACAACGGACACATAGACGACGATGGTTATGTCTACCTCTCCGGGCGGATCAAGGAACTGATCAACCGTGCCGGCGAAAAGATCTCACCTCATGAGGTGGATGCTGCGCTGCTGAGCCACCCTGCTGTATTCGAAGCGGTGGCAATCGCCGTGCCGCATGAGCTGTATGGGGAAGAGGTTGAGGCAGTGGTGGCACTAAAGCCTGGAGCCGCGGCAACCGCTGAAGAGCTGATCGCCCATACCAAAGAGCGGCTGGCGAACTTCAAAGTGCCGAAGGCGATTCGCTTCGTTCCCGAGATTCCGCGTAGCGCCACCGGAAAAGTCCAGCGGCGGCGCCTGCTCGAGCTGCTGCCCGAACATCTGTAGCGCTCGCTCATGTCACCTCCGGCCTTCGCCGAACTCGTGTGCCAAACCGCGAAGATCAACCCCGATGCCCGCGATCACCAGAAAGACCGCGTCGCACTCGGCGGCGATCGTCTGATTAGCGCGCCCCAAAATATCGCGGTACAGGCGGCCCAGCGGATAGGCGGGCACGACTCCGGAGCCGACTTCATTGCTGACGATAATTGTTACGCCACTGCGTACATTCGCCCACGCGGCAAGACGCTGCATGCGGCCAAGAACTGCTTGTTCGATCTCGACGGCTGCCGCAGGGTCGTACGTGCCCGCTTCGCCTGGTTCGGTCCAGTCGCCGTGAAGCAGGAGTTCGTTGCTTATCCAGACACTGAGGCAATCGACCAGGATGGTGTCGCCAGGGTTCACCGCCGTCGTCAGCCGCGCATCGAGATCCCTGATGATTTCAAGCGTTCGCCAGGTGGCCGGTCGCTCGGCCCGATGACGCGCTATCCGAGCCGCCATTTCGGCATCGCCGTTCTCAGCCGTAGCCACATATACCACGCTTCCGCCTGAACCCGCAGCCAAATTCATCGCGAAGCGTGTCTTGCCGCTGCGAGCGCCGCCGAGAACGAGCGTTATCCTTCCCAATTCACCGCTCCAGTAGACGGTGGACGAGGTCCATGTTCAAGGCTGCACGCACGTGTGCAGCGAGCCGATCGTATGCTTGCTCCCTGCTCCATCGCGTCGCGGCGTTCGTACGTGAAATTCCCTTTCGGCTTGCCAGGCCAGCAAGCAGCGCTGCACGAAAACCATCGTTGTCGAACAGGCCGTGTATGTAGGTGCCGAAGACGTTTCCATCCGCGTTCACGGCACCGTCCGCCTCTTCGCACGAGCGGCCTGAGCGCGTACGGATAGAAAACGCCGGCGTCTCAGCCACGGTGTGCCCCATGTGAACCTCGTACCCCACCAGTTCTGCACAGGCGAGCCCGGCGAGGATGCCGCGATCCGACGTGGCCACAGCGATCACGCGATGGGTCGCCTTTTCAGGCATAAACGTCGTTTCGGTCGGCAGTAGGCCGAGGCCGAGAGCGTTATGTCGCGAAGACTCTACCCCTTCGGGGTCCAGCAGACGGTTGCCGAGCATCTGAAAACCACCACAGATACCAGCGACGGCTCCACCGGCAGCTGCATACCGGTGAATGGCCGTATCAATACCGCCGCGCCGCAGCCATTCAAGGTCGGCCATCGTTGCCTTGGTACCTGGCAGGATCACAAGATCTGCGCCCGTGATGCCGGCTGCGCTTGAGACAAACCGTAGATTGACGTCCGGTTCCGCGGCCAGTGCGTCGGTATCATCGAAGTTTGAGATGTGTGGCAGATGAATCACCGCGATATCGAAGGCAGCGCGCTCATCCGGGCTAATGCGGCTATCGAGTGCGACGGCGTCCTCGTCAGCGATGCCCACGTTGGGCAGCCAGGGGATCACACCCGCCACGGGCAGCCCTGCGTAATCGGCGAGCCATTCAACGCCGGGCTGCAGAAGCGATACGGTTCCGCGAAACTTGTTAATGATCGTGGCAGCCACCAGTGCTCGTTCCTCCGCCTGCAGCAACTGCAGAGTGCCAACCAGATGGGCAAACACGCCTCCGCGGTCGATGTCGCCAACGAGCAACACCGGAGAGTCCGCATAGCACGCGACGTTCATATTGGCTATGTCGCCTGCTCTGAGGTTGATCTCGGCCGGGCTGCCAGCGCCTTCAATGACGACGATGTCGTACTGCTCACGCAGTCGGTCCAGGGACCGGGTGACGACCGGCCAGAATGCGCGCTTGCGGGAGATAAAGTCGGAGCCG
>JBBRGK010000445.1:0-3488 GCA_038240805.1 Dehalococcoidia bacterium
CGTGGCTCCTGGGTACGTGTCGTCGTTCGTCGCGCGTCGTGAATCGAATGGGGGCAAAACCTATCATCGGGTTTTCGCAGGTGTTGACGCACTACTCTATTTTTTGCGCGGCTACGGGCTTCCTGCCAGACTGGACAGCGAGCCGGGGAGCTGGCGCTGCAGGAGGCGGACGTTGACAACACCCGTGGTGCGCGGCGGCCCATTCTATGACAGCCTGCCCGCAGGCACGACGATCGAGCCCGTTCGCCTGTTTGCCGACGACGGCGCCGAAAGCGCGGGGCTGCTGTACTACGCCGGCAGCCGGCTACCAAAAACCGTCTGCTGCCTGATGCACCCGCGTGGCGACTTTGCGCGGCACTACGCTGTGCCAGGCCTCGTCAGTGCTGGGTACGCAGTTTTCGGCCACAACAGCCGCTATCTCAACAATGACACGGAGGCGATTCACGAACGGCTGGTGCTCGATATCGCTGCGGGCCTCCGGCATCTGCGGGGACGTGGCTTCGAGCAGATCGTACTGATCGGCAATAGCGGCGGCGCCTCGCTGTATGCGTTCTACCAGGCACAGGCGACGATGCCCCCGGCGCAGCGCGAGCAGGAGACGCCATCCGGCAGCCGGGTCGATCTCAGAGGCGATCTGCCGCCGGCTGATGGCTTCGTTGCAGTTGCCGCCCATCCCGGTGAAGGGCTCTTTCTGCTCAAGAGCATCGACCCTTCCGTTACCGAGGAAGGCGACCCACTCTCCTGCGACCCGACTCTGGATATGTTCAATCCAGCCAATGGCTACGACCCGGAGACCGGTACAGCCCACTATGATCGCGACTGGTTGAGCGGTTACCGCGCGGCCCAGCGGGCGCGTCACCAGCGGCTGGATCTGATCGCCCGCGGCCAACTGGCGCGCGAGCGCGAAGGAGCCGAAACAGCACAAGCAACGGGAATGACGCCTTACGCGCTGATCCAGGCGCGACGGCGCGCGGTGCCACACCGGTTGATGCTTATCTACCGCACGGTGGCGAACCCGGCCTACCTTGACCTCTCGATCGACCCTAATGCGCGACCTGTGGGCACGATCTTTGGCGGTGCCACGGGACGCCCGGAGTTTGGCAACTACTTTTCCAGCAATATCGCCCGCGTACTGTCACCGCGCGCCTGGCTATCAACCTGGAGCGGCACTTCGTCTCGCGCCAACTTTCTGGAAAACGCTCGCCGAATCACCGTGCCGGTGCTTTTTTCAGCGGCGGACGGAGACAGCGACATTCTGCCCGCCGATGCGGACGGGATGTGGAACGCCATCGTGGCGACGGACAGGGTGCGCAGCGATCTCACCGGCGCCGACCACTACTTGCGCCCCTTGCCCGGCTTCGACAGCTCGCCCCGCGATCGATTCGCTGCCATCCTTGCGGTGTGGCTGCGCGAGCGGTTCCCTGCCTGAACGGAACGGCCTTCCGTTACCGCGCTTTGCTTTTCCGTTCTTGAGCCGCACCGGCATCGCGCGAGAGGCGGCTTGAAAATAACCTGGTCACCCAGGCAGTGGTAAAGCGAGAGGAGGGTTGTTATCGTGGTGGGGTAGTGCGGCGGCTTACCCGCCGGCCAGGAGGTAGCAGCCGATGATTCAGACAGGTGGCGTTCATCATCTCGCTCTCGTCTGTAAGGATATGGATGCGACGGTGCGCTTCTACACCGGGGTCATGGGCATGCCGCTGACGGCCCGGCTCACCCTGCCAGGCGGCGCCAAACACTACTTTTTCGACATGGGCGGCGGCAATCAGCTGGCCTTCTTCTGGTTCCCCGATGCGCCACCGGCTCAACCCGGTGTGACCAACGCCGGCAGGCGCAGCCTGGTCAGCGCTCACGGCTCAATGAATCATCTGGCTTTCAGCGTGCCGGATGAGGATGCACTCTGGGCGGCACACGACGAGCTGACGGCGAAAAACGTGCCTGTAATCTTCGCGCAGGATCACGAGTTCTGCAAATCGATCTACTTCCGCGATCCCGATGGCATGCTGCTTGAGCTGAGCTACTGGGTGCGCAGCCTCGACGAACGGGACCTCGACGAAAGCCGCCCCGTGCTGGCAACGCTGATCCAGCGCCCAGTCGCGATTCCCGCCGGGTTCTAGACGCGGGAATGAGAGCCGGGTCTACCGTCCGCTGAACTGCGCCTGGCGCTTCTCCGCGAAGGCGCGCATGCCTTCCTGCACGTCTTCGGTCTGGAAACAGGCGTGAATGTTCACCAGCTCGGCGCGTAGCATCGCTGGCATGTCGGCGGTCATGCTCTGCACCAACAACCGCTTGGCATAGGTCAGGCCGATTGGCGGGCCGGCGGTGAACTCAGCGGCGTAGGCGTTGACGGACTCCGCGAATCCCTCGCGAGGGAAAACGCGCGCCGCGAGGCCGATCCGCTCACATTCGTCCGCTTCGATCCAGCGGCTGCTCAGGATGAGGTCGGCGGCGCGGGCCTGGCCGATGATTCGCGGCAGCAGAAAGGTCATGCCGCCATCGGGCGAGAGGCCACGGCGGATATATCCGGTCGTCAGGCGCACGCCATCGGCAATGACGCGGATATCCGCCGCGAGCGCCAGCGACAGACCGGCACCTGCGGCGGGGCCGTTGATGGCGGCGATGACCGGTTTGTCGATCGAAGTGAGCAACAGGGGAGCTCGTCCGACCCAGCCGTAGTCGTCCAGCCGCTCCTTGCGCGATAGCTCGTGTCCGGCGCCGCGCGGCCCGGTCAGGTCGAGGCCCGAGCAGAAGCCCTTGCCGGCGCCGGTCAGGACCAGCACGCGCACGGTGTCGTCAGCCTCGGCATCCCGAACGGCTGCCTGGATCTCTTCTGCCAGGGTGTTGTTGAGCGCGTTCAGCTTTTCGGGCCGGTTGAGTGTAATCGTGGCAATGCCATCGGCAACGTTGTAAAGCACCGTTTCGTATGACATTTGACCGCTCCTTTAGAATCGCTTTTCGAATTGGAATCGGCCGGTGCAGGGGCGGCCGCCGGCGGCCGGGGTCAGTATAAACGATGTAGTCGCTACTGAATATGCGGTGACTCCGCAGGCACGTTCCCCGGTACGAGCAGATCGACCAGTTGGTCCAGACGGGTGATCCGGGCGACGCCCGGAACCGCCTCATGGTAGCTGAAGCGGTCGATGTGGACCGGTGTCATGCCGGCGGCAAGCGGACCGTACACATCGGCGTGCGGATGATCACCGACGAATACGACCTCGTCAGCCGACAGGTCGAGCGCGGCCAGTGCCTGTTGGTAAATGGCGGGATGCGGCTTTCGATAGCCCGCGCGGGCCGAGACGACCGTGCAGTCAAGCAGCGGAGAAAGCTGGTTCGCGTCCAAAATTTCCGACAAGAACCAGGACCAGTTCGAGACAAGTCCGAGCCGAAAGGCAGCTGCACGCAACTGGAGAAGCGCGGGCATCGTGTCCTCGAACAGATAGAAACGCGAGGGGTGGTCCTTCGCATCGCAGATGCGCTCGAACAGGCCGGGA
>JBBRGK010000446.1:0-3487 GCA_038240805.1 Dehalococcoidia bacterium
TGCGCTGTAAGCCGGAGCCGGCTTTGATCGCCGCCGGCCGCGTGGTGGCGTAGCGGCGCGCCAACGAGCGGATCGTCGCCGCAGCAACGCCGGTGATCGCCTCCGCCCGCTCCGGTGTCCACTCGCGCACGTGGGTCGCGAACTCGCTGAAGCCGTGAACGTGCGTGGCAACGTACTGGCGGTCGTGCAATCGCTCGGCGACGATCACCTGTGCCATTGCCAGGGCGAGGGCCGTATCCGTGCCGGGGCGAGGTGCGATCCACTCGTCCGCCTTCGCTGCCGTATCGGTGAAACGCGGGTCGATTGCGATGATTTCTGCGCCCGCCGCCCGTGCGTCTAGCAGGTGTGCCATCGTGCCGGACGCAAACGTCGTCTCGGCCGGGTTCCAGCCCCAGACGAGGATCAGGCGGGAGTTGGTCATGTCCGCCATGGCGTTGGCAGCGATCTCCTGGCCAAAGGTGACGCGCGTCGCCCATTGCGCCGCCCCCGTGCAGAGCGAGCCGACCGGTATTGTCTGCCCGCCGAGCAGGTTCAGCAGCCGGTAATCGAGCCCCATGCGGCTGTTGAGGAAGGTCTGTGAGCCCGAATAGGGCGCGTTGAGGATCGCCTCGACGCCGTGCTCAGCCTGTGTCTGCCGAATGCGCCCGGCGATCTCAGCCAGCGCCTCGTCCCACTCGATCGGCACGAAGCGGCCCTCGCCGCGTTCGCCGATGCGCCGCAGCGGCCGGGTCAGCCGGTCCGGGTGCCGGATTTTCTGCCACTGGGCCAGCCCCCTGGCGCAGGGTTTAGCTTCCGTGCCGGCCCGCACGCCCGTGACGCTGCCAGCCTGGAGCACAAAGTGCAGGATGCACGAGCCGCCGCAGTTGGCGCTACAGGTAGAGCTGATGCTGCGCTCGCCAGGAAATAGGCGTAATGGAACGGGGGCGCCAGTGATCGTTGTCATGGCCTGGAGTATAGCGTGCCTGCCTTGCTGCGACGCTTATTGGCAGCTCCTGCATTGCCCTTGCCAGCTCGGCCGCGCACACCGACAGCTTCTGGACGCGTTGAATCAGCCGGCATCCGCTCGCCGTTCGCTACGTGAGCAGAGATAGGCACGCCGTTGACCGAAGCGGGCGGCTCTCTATGTTCCGGTACGACCTCCAGGTAGAACTTCGGACCGATAATGTAGGTCGCCCCCAGTGCGTTCGCAAGCTTCCACAGTGTGGCAATCGTCGGCGTTCGCCCGGCCCGCTCATAGCGCGCAATGGCGGATTGCGCCATGCCGCTACGCTCTCCGAGCGCTGCCTGTGTGAGTCCCCGGCCCTCGCGAACCGCCGCGGTCTGCTCCGCCCACCGAAGCTCGGCCTCAGCGAGTTCAAGTTCGTAGGCCAGCGATGGATCGCGATCGATCCCTGCACGGATCGCATCATCGAGGGTTGGCATCGTTCCTCCCCTATCGGATTGCGTTTTCGGCATCTCGCAGACGATCCTCTGCCAGACTAATATCTGAGTCCGCAAGATCCCGGCGTTTTTTCTTCAGTGCGTGAAGCACGACGATTGCACTACCCACCCGTGCATAGAGCAGCCGTTATTCAACTCCATCTGACTCAGGACGAAGCTCGAATACCTTGCCACGGACATGCTTTGTATAGTTCGCGGACGGCGGACCTTTCGCCCAGTCATCTCTTGAAAGTACCTCCGTAGATACATGAAACATTTCGCCCTTGCGCGGACAGGCAGTGCATCAAGGAAGTCAATGACCGGAGATCGGCCGCTGGCGAATTCATACAGGACCACGGTTGTATTCATGCGCCTGCCGATAACCTGAAGGTTATTTTCCGATATCCACTATTCCGTCGTCAAATAGCGCTCCCAGCCTGACCGTTCCACTATGACGGTCGGTATGAACAGACTACGCTGGCCTGACTTGACTGCACTCGAATTATCACCGCACTGCCGTGACGCCGAACGCTTCCGGGTGGCGCACGACGCGGTTAAAGCCTGCCTCTTGCAGCCTGCGAATGATGCCGGGGGTGACGCGGGCGCCCGACTTACTGTTGATGTCGCCGATGTAGTGGAAGAGGCGGCCGCCCGGGGCCAACACGCGATACAGCTCACGGTAGAACGCCGCAGAATAGAGGTCGCCGGCCAGGCTGAAGGCGGGCGGGTCGTGGATAATGCGATCGAAGGCGCCTGCATCAAGCGTTCGTACCACGTCGTAGGTATCGCCGATGATCTGTACGATCTTCGGATTGTCGAACAGGCCGCGTGACCAGGGGTTTTGACGCGCGATCTCCAGGGCTGCCGGGTCCAGCTCGATCGTCACCACCTGCGCCGCGGTTTTCGCCGCTGCGATCGCCGTGTAGCCGAGCCCGGTCGCCGTGTCGAGCACCCGGCCGTGCACAGGGGCAATCGCTCGGATCTTGGAGAGCGTGTCGCGATACGGATCGGTGTCCTTGATGCGGTGCATGAGGGTTCCGGAGACGAGCGTGGTCGGGGCGCCGCCGGTCGGCATCAGGGTGCGCATCCAGTTCGTCTGCGTGGAAAAGACTTTGATCTCGCGGATGCTGCTCGCCTCGACGGCGAAGCACTTCAGCGGCGAACGCTGGATCTCACGGATGCACTCCCAGTCGAGCGTATCGCCGTTAGGAAAGGCGACGAAATCCAACTCGATTGCCACCTCGGCCGTGCTGATACCCAGGTCCAGCGAGGTGATAGCGGTTCGACGTCCCTCCTGCCGCGCCTGCAACAGCGGCGCTGCCTGGTAGTGCGACAGCACGATCACTGATGCCTCCGCCCGGCGCCAGTTCTCGACCTGGTCGTTCCCAGGCCAGGCAGAAGCGACCGGCGGTGGAGCGGCGAGCCGCTGCTCAGGACTTCTCTGCGCGGAGCAACAGTACCGGAACATCGATATCGTTCAGCATTGACTCGGCGGTGGTGTCGCCGTGCAGCAGCCGGCCGAGCATCGAGCGCGATGGGGCGGTCATCGCCACAAGGTCGATCCGTTGATCGCGCACCGTTTCGCAGAGCAGCTCTTTGGCGTCGCCTTCGATGACGATCACTTCGTGCGGAATGCCGGCCTCCGTCAGCGTCGCCTGAACCCCTGGCAGGTAGGCGGACACGCTGGCCATCTCACTCTCCACGCGCTCATCCGCCACATCGGCGAAGGTCTTGCCGACGCCGTCGCCTTCCATCGCCTGCTGCAGCACCTCGGTGCGGGCCGTCAGCACGTGCAGCACCACGAGCACGGCGCCGGTCGCGCGGGCGATGGTGATCGCGTGCGGAAGTATCCGCTCGGCCGCGGGGGTCGCGTCCAGCGGCACCAGGATGCGCCTGTACTCCTGCATCTTCGTCCTCCTCAGCGTCCACCATCAGCCACGGTCACTGTTCGTTCGCCGTCAGCATAACCTCCTGGGCGTCCTCATCACCGAGTGGATAGATACGCCGCGCTCCGACCGTAATCGCCGCCAGGAAGAGATACAGCGCCCCGACGCCCACGATCACCACC
>JBBRGK010000447.1:0-3474 GCA_038240805.1 Dehalococcoidia bacterium
CGACAGCGGGTGTCAAACCGGGAGTATAAGCGACCGTGAGCTGCTCTCTGCGCGAGGTTGCACGCTTCGCCAGCAGCGGCATCAGTTTTACGTCGATCATGCAGGCGGCTCCTATCGGTCAACGGGGTGCGATCAGGCTCGGCCCCTGGCTCTTCAGCTTTTCTGACTGTCGTTTGACGGCGGCTTCGGTCTGCCGGTAGAGCGACTCAGGCTCGCTACCGCTAGCATTTGCCGGCGCCCTCAATGCCACAAGCGCCAGCCGTCCTCCTGAGCGGATATAGACACCATACGCGTCCATAGTCTGCTCTTGGCCGTTAACCGACTGCTGCCAGGTGAGCCGGTTTGCAACCGTATCATCGCCATAGACCGGGAAGTCGGGGAGCAGCACAGCGTGGATGTCATGGCTGGCCGGAATGCGCTGCTGGATGAAGTCGGCCAGGTTCGGCGGCCCCACGCTCTCGTCGTCCGCTGTGTCGAAGAACTCCTGCACCTTGTCTATACCCGGCTCTCCGACGGTGATCAGGATTGTTGCTGCCACCTCAACAGCACCAGCCTCCGGCGTCGCCCCGTTCATGCGCATCTGCCGCTGAAACTCGTGTGTCGGCTGGCGAGAGACGTTCCCGTCTTCGTCCAGGTACTGCTCCTGGTCGATCACATACCCGCCGCCCAGATCGGCCGGCGCGAGAGCAAGCTCAGCAAGTACCAGCGGCTCAACTTTTTTCACCACAGAGGTCTTGTTACTCGAACAGGCGGCAACGAGCAGAGCTGCAGCTGCCACAAAAAGCGGCAGCGCGGCTCGGCGCAAGGACCACCTGATTCTTCGCAAACTCAGCACTAACGAAGTGTATCATCGCCCCGTTAAGATGGAGCCTGCAGTTCGACCTGAAGCGAAAGACGAGACGCCCGGTTAGACAAGCACCAGCGGGGTATCCTCCCGGTTGGCCCACTCGCGCATCGAGCCGTCGTAGTTGCGGACATTTTCCCAGCCGAGCAGCTTGAGGACGAACATTCCGTGCGCCGCACGGATGCCTCCCTGTCAGTAGGTGAGGACTTCGGACTCTGGTTTTATGCCGGCCGTGGCGAGCATCGACCGCAGCTCACCTGCGGGCAGGAATACGCGCCGGTCATCCTTGCTGATGAAGTTGAGCCATTCGAGGTGAACTGCGCCGGGCACATGACCGCTGCGCTTGTTGCCGCGATCGTTCTCACCTGTCCACTCCTGATCGGTGCGCATATCCATGATCTGGATGCCCGGCCGCTCGACTTTCGCCTTGAGATCATCGATCCGGCAAACCAGCTCCTCATGCACTTTCGGCGTAAACTTGGCTGGCTCAACGTGCGTCGCATGGAACGTCACCGGGTGACCCTCGCTGAGCCACCGGTGCCAGCCACCATTGAGAACTTTTGCGTTGCTGTGTCCGTAGTAGTTGAGCACCCACCAGAACCGCGTCGCGACAAGGCTGTTGTTATCGTCGTACGCCACGACCGTGGTATCGTCGCCGATACCCAGCTTGCTCATCAGGTCGGCGTACTGGTCAGGAGGCATAACGAACGTCTCGTCTGCCGGGTCCTTGATATATATATGGACCGGCAGCCCAACAGAGCCGGGGATGTGGGCGCGACGGTATGCGTCGAGCGTCGCACAGTCCACGATGCGAATCTGCTCGTCGTTAAGGTGCGCCAGAAGCCAGTCGGGCTCGGCCAGCAGTTCTGGATGCGAGTATTCGTTTGATGCCATGCCGTTCATCTCCCCATACAGTCAATTGCGAACGTGATTCCTTGCAAGAAATAGCCGGGCCGGCAAGCGTCCGCCACCGGCGGCTCAATCCTAGCAGAGATTCCGGCCTCTGCCTGCGGTGTTCCCTGTATGGCATGATAGAGGTGCCGTGCAGGCGCGGCATCACGGGCGTGTGGGATGGGTACGACGAAATCGACCGACCGGCCGGGGCCATCGCTGTTCCAGGAGATCGAAACCTGTGCGGGGCGGTGGGCCACCGAAGCTGGTGAACGGCTTTCGGCCCATGCAAGAGACTCGCTGCACATAGAGTACAAGGGCAACGTCAAAAGCAACCCCGTCAGCGAAGCCGACCGTGAGGCCGAGGAGTTCCTCTACAGGGCTGTTTCCCACCGCTTCCCTGACCACAGTGTAATCGGCGAAGAGGGCCGTGACCCCGGTCCGGATCGGACGCCGATCGTCTGGGTTATTGACCCGCTCGACGGCACCACCAACTACCTGAATGGTTTGAACCTCTGGTGCGTCTCAATCGGGGTGCTCTGGTACGGTGTGCCGATCGCGGGCGCGATCTACGCCCCCCTCGGGCCGGAGGGAGGGCCATCGCTGTTCACCGCTCGCAAAGGCGGCGGTGCGCACCGCGACGGCAAGCCGATATCCGTTGACCCCGATCCCTCCCTGCACCCTTCCCGTCTCTCCGGCTTGCCCCCTGTTTACGCCGACCAGATCGAACGGCGGCGCCAGCTGCGCGGTGCACAAAAGGAAGTACGTACGCTAGGGAGCATTGCGCTCGAACTGGCGCTCACCTCCTGCGGCGCTCTCCAGTTCTCGGCCTTCTGGATTCCGCGAATCTGGGACGTGGCCGCTGGAGTTTCGCTCATCCTCGAAGGAAGCGGAGCCGTCGTGCGGCGCGATGCCCGTGATACGCCGTGGCTGCCGTTGATGGCTTTCGAGGCGCCCTCAGAACGGGGGCTACGTAAGTGGCACGGCTCGATCGTCGCCGCGAATCAGGGCCTCAGCCAGGAGATCGCCTGCGGAATTCAGGCCGGCCGCGATCCGTTCGCTCCGGCCCACAACCCGTGACGTACGGTATAGAGACGCACATGCTGGGCACGACGGCCTTCACCGGGGCAATTATCGAAAAGATGCGTTCATCTGAGCACATGCTCTAATCTTGACCTGCCAGCCATTCCCAAAAACCGGGCTGGCCCCATCTTTAAAGCCACGGAGGCAGCGATGCCCAGATTTACGACCAGCGACGGCGCGGAGATTAACTACATTGACCGGCACGGTTCAGGCGACGTGCTGGTTCTGGTTCACGGGTACACGGGCTCAAGTGGCGACTGGACTGAGACAGTGCCGCGCCTACCGGCGGACTGGCGAGTGGTCCAGGTCGACCTGCGCGGCGCCGGAGAGAGCAGTCATCCCGACGACGGCTACACGATCGAACGGTATGCCGCCGATATATTCGAGCTGGTGACATCCCTGCGCCTGCCCCTGTTTGTCCTGATCGGCCACTCAATGGGCGGCGCCGTCGCTGCCCAATTCACGCTTGCGCACCAGGAGATCCTGCGGGGCACGATCCTGCTTGCGCCCGCGCCCCTCAATGGCATCACACCGCCGGACCCGGCCATCATGCAGCAGATGGAACAGTTCCGTGGCAACGTTGCCGTGATGAAGCAGATGGCCCAGTTCAGCTACTCGCGTTCGTTACCTGACGAAATCGTGGAGCGGTCGGTGCT
>JBBRGK010000448.1:0-3468 GCA_038240805.1 Dehalococcoidia bacterium
CGAGTGCCAGGCCCCCGAACACTGCGAGCGCAAGGGCGACGATGCCGAGTTCGAACGAAACCTTCATATTTGCCGCGAGGATTTCCGTTACCGCGCGTGTTTTGTAGACGTATGAGTTGCCGAAGTCGAGGCGCACGGCACGCGAGATGAAGGTGAAGTATTGCTGGTAAAGCGGCTTGTCCAGTCCCCATTGCCTGGCAAGGACCTGCTGCTGGGCAGGCGTCAGGGGGTTGTTGGCCGAGTCAGGCTGGATGGGACTGCCGGGGGTGGCGTGCATGAACAGGAACGTGACCAGCGAGATCGCGAGGAGAGTCGGCACCATCCAGGCTAATCGAAACGCGGCATATCGGGCCATATGCAACTACCCTCACCACAAAGCGCGCGATCATAACAGGTCGCCCGCCACACCATAATTTAGCGAGTTATACTCCTGAAATCGCTCCGCAGCAAGGACTTTGGCTACATCGTGTCTTAAATCGTAACATTCAGGGTTTTCCGAGTGCGGAAACGGCTCGCTGGCCGAAGCTTTCGTCGATCAACTGGCCGAGGTCCAGCGCGTCCTTGTAGTCGCTCCAGCCGTTGTCGCGGTCAACCCGCTCCTGGTCGGCAATGCTCTCGCGTGCCACCGTCAGGTTCGGGTCATAACGCAGCGGGCTGGCAGCCTTGATCGCCGCCTCAGGGCTGCCGGTCCACTTCACGTAAGCGGCGAGATTCTCGGGACTGAGGTACTGGTCGCCCTGCATCGCCCGCGAACCCTTGATCAGGGCCGCCATGAATCGCAGCGCCGTCTCCGGGTGCTCTTTGATGAATTTGGCTGAGTACAAATAAGCGGTAGAGGAGGCTCCCGGCAGCCAGTCGCTCAGCAGCACTACGGCAGAGCCCGCTTGCACCGCCTGTTGGCTAAACGGAGAGCCGATCAGCGCTGCATCGATGGCGCCGTTCGCGAGGGCCGTGACCATGTCGGGGTTGGCGAGGTTCTGCATGTCCACGTCGGTCGGCTTGAGCCTGGCGGTCTCCAAAGCTTTCGATAGCAGATACGCTCCCGTTGAGCCGGCCGTTCCGGCAACTCCAACCTTTTTCCCTTTCAGGTCGGCGATCGTTTTTACTTTGCCGCTATCCATCAATTCCTTGCGAACCAGCACAACGGTCGGATTGTTCTTGTCCGGGAAGTAGGCCGCAGAGGCGACGATCTCCACATCGAAGCCACGTTTGACCGAGTTAAACGTCGAAGATGCGATCCCGATCGCACCGACATCGATCTGCCCCTGCGCCAGAAATGGCATCGCCTCGGTGCCCGAAGCCACCCGCTGCAGGTCGATCTCGATCCCCTGCTCCTTGAAATAGCCGCGTTCGATCGCGACGTACAGCGGAGCGAAGTTCATCAGCGGGACATGGTCCACATGGACAGTCTCTGCCTTCGACGGCGGCGGTGGCAGGGTTGCCGCTGCCGAGACTGTCGCTGCGGCAAGGCTTGCTGAAGGCCGTGACGTAGCGGCGGTGGCTGCGGGAGTTCCGGGCGGTTTTGCAGCAGCTGTCGCAGCCGAGCCTGCCGCAGGCGACGCCGCAGCCGAACTGGCGGCTGCCTGCACCCGAGTCGGCGCAGGTGCCGGCGCGTTGTTGTTGCCATTGCTGCTGCAACCCGCGAGCAGTGCCGCAGCGGCAAGCGCCAGCATGCTCGGTCGGATGAATCCAACGGACCTCATTGTGATCTCTCTCCTCTGATGCAGGTAGCGTTCGACAAAAGGATGAGCTGCGCCTTGCATAGTTCTCATATGACAAATGATCAGACTAATGCCGAGCGAACCGCCGACTTGCCCCTCACCGGTCGCGTTGCCACGGCATCGCGACCCGCGCAAGCAGGGCGATCAGCGCCGTAAAGCCGATGCCAAGCAACGCAACGACGACTAATCCGGCGAACATGTTCTCCACCACCAGTGTGTTCCACGATTGCCAGATGAGGAAGCCGATGCCGCGGTTCGCTGTCACGAACTCCGCTGCGATGATGATGATCAGGCTGGTGCCTGCCCCCAGCCGGAGGCCGGTGAAGATCGAGGGCAGGGCTCCAGGTAGAATCACATGCTGGAACAGGCGCATTCGACCGGCCCCGAAGTTGCGTCCCGCTTCGATGAAGATCGGATCGACTTCCAGAACGGCAGCGGTCGTATTAATCACCACGATGAAGAAGACGGCGATAGCGACGATCACGACCTTAGAGGTTTCGCCGATGCCGACGACCAGCATCACCAGCGGCAACACGGCGATTTTTGGAATTACGTACAGCCCGGAGACGATCGGGTCGAGCAGGGCGCGTACGATCCTGGAGACGCCCATCACCAATCCAAGCCCGACGCCCAGCACCGCACCGACGATAAAGCCGAACCCGACCCGGTAAAGGGTAATCGAGAGATCGCGCCAGAGCCGGCCGCTGCGCGCCAGCGATCCGAGCGCTTTCACCACCGTCCACGGCAACGGGAAGAACCGCTGATCGAGCACTTTCAAGGTCACGAGCAGGTGCCACAGCAAGACAAACAGCAGCGGAGAAATGACTGTCGCGGCCTGCTCGACGGACGGCCTCCACATACCATGACGCCGGTCAGGGACACTTTCCACCTGCTGGCGCCCTGGCGCCCCAACAGAAACGTCTGCGGCCCGATCGGGTGCTTTGATGCTCACCTGCCAGCCCCGATCAGCTCCGTCTCGGCGAGCAGGGTTCGCTGGACCTCTTCGCGCAACGATTGCCAGATTCGATATGTCCACGCCGCAAAGGTTGCCGTGCCGGTTTGCTCAAGCGAACGCGGGCGCGGCAGATCGATGGTGAAGCTTTCGCGGTTCGTGCCTGGATGCGCCGACATCAGCTCAACGCGGTCGCCCAGCAGCACTGCCTCTTCGATACTGTGCGTCACATAGACTACCGTCGTTCGCTGCTGCTGCCAGATTCGCAAGATCTCTTCCTGCATCACGACGCGGGTCTGCGCGTCGAGCGCCCCCAGCGGTTCATCCATGAGCAGCACCTCCGGGTCGTTAGCGAAGGCCCGTGCGATCCCGACGCGTTGCTTCATGCCGCCCGATAACTGGTGCGGAAACGCAGCAGCGAAACGTGAAAGCCCGACACGGCGCAGCCAGTCGTCAGTCACCGCCTCTCGCTCGTGGCGACCAATCCCCCGCATCTGCAGCCCAAAACCGACGTTCTCACGCACCGTTTTCCAGGGGAAGATGGCGTGCTCCTGAAATACGACGTTGGCGAGAGGACCGCGATGAGAAGCCCCTGGCCGCCGCACAATCGAGATGGTGCCTTCTGTTGCAGTCGTGAGGCCGGCCAGGATGCGCAAGAAAGTGGACTTGCCGCAGCCGGAAGGACCGACGATACAGACGAACTCGCCCTCTGCCGCAGAGAAGTCAAAGTCATGCAGGGCAGTGATCGGGCCGCTGCGGCTGGTGAAGCGCTTGCCGACCCTGGCTGCCGTTATG
>JBBRGK010000449.1:0-3466 GCA_038240805.1 Dehalococcoidia bacterium
AGCGGATATTGCTGCAGCAGCTCGGTCACACGCCGCCGCAGCGCCGGCTCGGCGGCGCCCACCAGCCGGCGCGCGGCGCCGTTTTCGCCGATGATATCGATCGCGCACCAGTCGGCCAGACCGGGCACCAGCAGCTCGGCCAGATTGGCAAGCGTGATTTCGTAATCCAGCGAAGCGGTCAGCAGCTTGCTAGCATCGGCGAGGAAGGCCGCGCGGCCTTCGGCGGTCTCTGCCCGCGTCCGCGCCGCCTGTTCCCGCAGCAGCAGATCAGCGCGCTCCGCCTCCACCCGGCGCCGCTCCGTGATATCTCTCGCCATGCCGTAGACACCGTTGATCTCGCCGCCAACGAGAATCGGCACCAGCGTCAGCGCCAGTTCGACCCGCTGGCCGTCGCGAGCGGTGATCGCAATCTCGTCACTGGAGGGTGTGCCGTCAAGGGCCTGCATGTACTTTTGCAGGGTGCGCTCGATATCCTCGGGCACGATCAGTGTCGGTGGAGGAAGCGCGAGCAACTCGGCCAGCGAGTAGCCGGAGATACGGAGCGCAGCCGGGTTCGCGCTCGTGAACCGTGGCTCGCGGTCGAGCGAGAACACCGCGTCAGGATTGTGCTCGAACAGCGAACGATAGCGCTGCTCGCTCTCTTCGAGCAGGCGAAGGGCACGCGGGCGCCGGCGCTGATTCACCGGATAAGTTTAGCCGATTGGCGGGGTACGGCTACGCACCGCCCGCCAGCGCCATGATAATGAGTCGGAGTCCAAATGGCCGCAAACCAGCTGAAAGACGTTTGGGCTCTGCACCAAATTATTTGGGCGCGCCCAAACTTCCCATTGCCACTGCCTTCTTCGCTTTCTGCCGCGATCATGTCGCCATGTCGCTGCAGAGATATTAGCCGTAGTATGAGTCACCGAGGAAAACGTTCTGGTTATGGAGACCACCGACGATGACGGACTTCGACAGCAAACAGCTACCCGGTGACCGCGACGAGCAGGCAGCCGATGGCTCAGATGTGCGGCTCCTACTGAGCCTCAAGAACGGCAGCATGGTCCATTTCGAGCTTGCACCCGGGGAGACATCGACCGCTGTGACCCATCGAACGGTCGAGGAGATCTGGCTCTTTCTTTCGGGGCAGGGCGAAATGTGGCGTTGTCAGGGGCAGCGGCAGGAGATCGTACCCATTCAGAGCGGCGTCTGTCTCACGATCCCGTTGGGAACGCGGTTCCAGTTCCGCTCATTCGGCAGCGAACCTCTCTCCGCAGTGGCTGTCACCATGCCGCCCTGGCCAGGCGATGACGAGGCGGTTCTCAGCGGCGGTGCGTGGCTTCCCACCGTGCCGCGTCCGGTGGTGTAAAGACCGGAAAGTGGGTAGGGAGGACTCGAAGGAGCCTTACTGCTTTTTCCCCTGTTGCAGCGGCAGCCGCACCGTAACCGTCGTGCCGACGCCCTCGGTGCTTTCGATCGCGACGCTGCCACCATGTTGCTGCACGATGTCGCGCACTCCTGCAAGGCCGATGCCGGAGCCGGGCCGGCCCTCAACGTTGCTGGCGCGGTAGAAGCGCTCGAAAATGCGGGGCAGATCCACGGGCGGAATGCCAATGCCGCGGTCGCGCACCTGCAGCACCGCCTGGCGACCGCCTGCTCCCTCTTCCCGCTCGATCGTGACCAGAACCTCACCGCCGCCGGGGCTGTACTTGATCGCGTTGGAGAGCAGGTTGTCCAGCACCCGTTCCAGACGTGACTCGTCCCACAGCCCGGCCAGCTCCCGCAGCTCCGTGCCCAGGCGAATGTAATGCCGCTCGCTGGTGTGGCGGTGCGACTCGATCAGCCGCCGCGTCAGCGCCACGAGGTCGGCCGGGCGAACGGTCAGTTCGAGAGAGTGGCCCGACTGCAGCTTCGAAAGATCGACCAGCTGGTTGATCAGGGTCGTGATCCGGGAGGAGGTATCGTTGATCGTTTGCAGCCCTTCGCGCATCAGCGGCTGCAGCTCCGGGTCCAGCTTCGCCACGCGCCGCAGCAATAGCTGGGCGAAGGCCCTGATCGTCGCCACCGGCGTGTTCAGATCGTGTGAGGCCGAGCCAAGGAACTCATCGCGTACATGGGTCGCCAGTTCCGCGTCCATCACCGCGCGGTTGAGCGCCTCCAGCAGTTCATCTTTCTGCCGCTCAAGCGTCCGCTGCGCCGTCACATCGCTCACGATCAGCACGGCGCCTATCTGCCTGCCGTCTGCGTCGAGCGTTGGCCGAGCACTGCCCTGGGCGACCACCTCGGCGCCATCAGGACGGCGGATCAGCCACTCGCTCACGGGCGTCGTCTCCCCATGCCGCGCGGCGCGGGCGAGCGGCAGCTCCTCCGGCGGGTACGGCTGGCCCTCGAGAGTAAGCAGATTATAGGCGTTTGCGTACTCTTCAACGCAGACACCAAGCTCGGCGACACCGTGGATCTGGCGGGCAGTTTCATTGACAAAGGTCACGCAGCCGTCCGGCCCGGTGATGATCACGCCGTCGGCAAGCTGCTGCAGAATCGCCTCGCGTTCCGCCGCCAGTGCCTCGGCTCGTGCCAGTCTCTCCTCCGGCGCCTGCTTCTGTGTCATCTGCTTCATTCTACGCAATCCGACCGGGCAATCCGGCCATACAATCGGGCACTCAGGCATTCAATCGGAGGGGATGAACCGCAACGTGGGGCTTTGTGGCGCGGATAGTTCGTATACCCACTTCTAAAGTGTTAGCGTAGCGCGGCTGCAACCAAATAGCAACGCCCGTCCGGGGTATGTTGGCAGGTTCACACCGCGTTTGTTAACCAGGGCACCGGTCAAACGGCGCCCCGCTGCGAAGCTAACCGTGCCTGCACCACGCTATCCGCCGGGTCGCCGCGGGCAGGCCGATTCAGAACGCAGTGCGGCTTCAGCACCACGGAGGCGTATCCCATGTCGAGCAAGACCCGATTTCTCACCCTGGCCGGAGCAGTGGCGCTGGGTGCAGCTGCCATCGGTGGCGCCGTTGTCGCCCTCGCTGCCATTGCAACTCCTGCCAAAGCTGCCGCCGTTACCGAACCTGCCGGTTCTGTCAACGTTGTCGAATTCGCCGGCAGCCGTACGATTCATCCCGTCTGCCTGATCGGGACGTGGAACTTGCTGGACATCGACACCTACATGCAAACCCTGTTCAGCGCTTCCCACATCCACATCCTGGACGTGAGCGGTAACCTGCGTCTGCGCTTTACCGACGACGGCCAGATGGAAGAAAGCTCCGATGGCATCACCGTCTCCGCACTTGCCGGCACCGACATGCTCGTGGAAACGATCAGCGGCGCTCTGCTGGCCTCCTACGTCGAAGAGCCATCAGGGACGCTGACCTTGAGCGGGATGCTGGGCAGCTTCCAGGCCAGCGCGTTGTTCAACGGCATGCCTTTCTTTGAGAACGCCGACGTGAGCGATCTGCTGGCCGAATCCGGCAATCCCACCTTTCGGTAC
>JBBRGK010000450.1:0-3462 GCA_038240805.1 Dehalococcoidia bacterium
GGCATGGTTTACAATATGGCGTCCCTGACGTGTCCGCACTGCGATCGTGAGATTGATCTGTTCGCGCAGTCCACCCGGCTCCAGGACGCTGGCGTGCCTGTGCTGGGGCGCATACCGTTCGATGTTCGGCTTTCTGAGGCCACGGATCGGGGGCGTCCGCTGGTGCTTGGCGATCCGCGGGGACCAGTCGCCTACGAGTTTGCCCGCATCGGCACGGCGGTCCGCCGCTGGCTGCGGGCCGGTGGCGCGGTCACTGGCGCGGCATAGAAGAGGTGCTGGCTCCGCGTGGGTTGCCGCGTTGCCTCGCGGCCGGGCTCTCCGGTACGGTACTGAGGGGCCGGAAGTCACAGCTACTGCTGGAGGTTTTGATGCGCACACTGGTGCCAATCGTCGTCCTGGCTGCCTTGCTCAGCGTGGCATGCTCAAGCAGCAACCACACGGCCAGTCCGACGAAGCTACCATCTGCGAACGTGGCAGCCAGCCAACCGTCTGCCAGTCAGTCGGCTGCAGCTGGAACAGCGGCGGTCAGCGCTCAGGGCGCCGTTGGAGCAGGAAATGCAGCGGTGGAGGATCGCCTGACGAAGGTTTCGTTACAGAAGGCAGATGTCCCGCCAGAACTCGACCTTGCAAACAGGCGGCCGTGGACGAATAAGGACTATTCCACCGGCCAGCCCGACCCGGTCGCGTATCAGCAGAAGTTGGACGGCGAAGGCCGAATCACCGGGGTCATCGTCCAGTTCGTCGCGATGGCCACGGCACAGGCGAATGCACCGGAGATGGCCGGGCTGATCGATCTCCTTTCGACCTGGAAGAGCGATGCCAACGCCAGTGCAGGGCTCGCCGACACGCTGACAGCGGTGACGCCACAGGCTTCTCAACCGAACGCCGTGAAGACGGAAAAGGAAACGGTTAATCTCGGCAGTATTGGCGACGAGGTAACTGCGACACATCTCCGCGTCACGCCGCTGACGCCGGGGGTGCCGGTAAGCGATGCATATATAGTCGGGCTTCGCAAGGGCAAAGACACCGCTGTGATGATTTTCACCGGCCAGAGCGGCGCTCCCACGCTGGATACGGTCAAGCGGCTGGTGTCGTTACAGGCGCAGCGGCTGAGCTGATCGGACGCCTACCTAGGTAAGAGGCCGGGCCAATGCCCGCGCGGCCTTTCTCACTCTATGAAATGTATTCGGCCCGGCAATTAGTGTGCCGTAGCACGCGAGACGCGCTCTTCGGCGTCCCGCAAGAGATCGGCGAGGTTCTTCATCATCGTGATCGCTATCTCAGGCTGGTCGCGCAGGGCGTCGAGCAGATCCAGACGCGTCAGCGCGAGACAGGTGACGGCATCGGTGGCGCGAACCGATGCCATGCGAGGGAGCTCGCTTAGCAGCGCCATCTCACCGAACGATTCGCCAGCGCCGAGTGTGTTGATCGTCGTCTCTCCGGCAGCGCGCACCACCTCGACATGTCCCGACAGGATGACGAAGAACGCGATTCCGAAGTCGCCCTCCCGCAAGATGACGCTGCCGGAATCGTACGTCCGCTCACGCGAGACGCGCTGCAGACGCTCGAGGTATTCGGGGCTCATGCCCTTGAACAGTGGCACCTTCGCCAGGGTCTGGGCTGCGTCCATTAAATCCTCCTGAGAATCTACGCCTTCTCGTTTTCGGGGCGCCGCGCCTTCTGGCCGAACGCCAGGCGTGGGCACCAGTGTATCGGGCGGACTTTACCTGTCAATAGTGACCCGGAGATTTGGAGATTCGTGCAGGAGCCAGCGAGCGGTAGCGGGGGAAGTTTATGGCAGCACTTTGTCGTCGGACTCCGGTTGAATCGGTGTGGCGCCGGCGCGTGCCGCGAGCTTGCGCCGCCACGCAGGCCCTCGTGTCGGAACTCGTCTGGGTTTGGCTACGGGCGCGTCGGGTAGGAGGCCGGCAACCGGTTCGATCACGATCCTGCCGCCCGGCACGTCGATTATCTTGACCACATCTTCAATCATGGGGACGAGTACGTCGCCATCGGGACCACGCACGACGAGCACGTCGTTGGCCCCGGTCGGCAGAAATTCGAATACCTTCCCAAGCGATACGCCTGCTGTGGTTTCAACCGCGAGGCCGATGATGTCGGACTGGAAATACTGATCGGGCGGTAGGTCGGAGCGTTCGGCCTCCGGCACCTCAAGATACTCGCCGCGCAACGCCGCCACGTCTTCCGATGAGTTTATGCCGGTGAGCTTGAGGTATACGGTGCGCCCCTGCCAGCGGCTGCGCTGCACGTGGCGCTTGCGTCCACCCAGCCAGACAGTCTCGCCAGGTTCGAACCGCTCTGGAAAGTCGGTAAGCGGCTCGATCTTAATGTCGCCCTGGAGCCCAAACGAGGTCAGCGCGACCCCGATCGCAAGAAAGCCGTCCCGCACCTCTGGCTTCGGAAGCGGGACGATCTCAGGTTGTGACCCGGTGGGGATGTTACTTTCAGCCAATTTCAAGGACGGCATACAGACGCTGTTGCGCCGCAGCGACCTTCACCAGTGAGCGCATTCCCTGCGCAATGCGGCCTTGCTTGCCGATCACGCGGCCCATGTCGCCCTCGGCCACATGGAGCCTCAAAGTGACGCGGTCGCCTGATCGCAGTTCCTCCACCGAAACCGCGGCAGGATCATCAACGAGCTGGCGGGCGATGTACTCAACGAGCTCTTTCACGACGGGTCAGGATACCTTTGCGGCAGCAGGCGGTGCCTCAAGCACACCAGCCTTGCGCAGCAGGTAGGTCACCTTCTCGGATGGCTGGGCGCCTTTCCGGATCCAGTCATGCACCTTCTCAGAGTCCACCTGGACCGTGAGCGGCTCGGTGAGCGGGTCGTAGATACCGAGCACCTCGACAAAGGCACCATCGCGTGGGGCGCGGCTGTCAGCGACCACAATGCGATATGCCGGCGCTTTTTTCTTTCCCACCCGGCGAAGTCGGATTCGAAGCAATGAACACCTCCGGCGCGGAAGATGCCGCGCGATATCGACTGTTTTGCGGTTAGCGGAACATATTTCCCAGAAGGCCGCGACCCTTCGTGGTGGCGAGGGTTTTCATCATTTTCTTGGCATCATCGAACTGCGACAGCAGCTGGTTCACTTCTTGAACCGAGGAGCCGGAGCCCTGCGCAATCCGGCGCTTGCGGCTGGCCTTGGTTCGATCCTTCATCAGGATAGACGGATTCTTGCGCTCCTCCATAGTCATGGACAGGATAATCGCTTCCGTCTTCATGAAAAAGTCGTCGTTCATGTCATCGACGCCAAGTTGGGCGCTGATCTTGCCGGCGCCGGGAATCATCTTGACCAGATCGGCGATGCGGCCCATCTTTTTGACTTTGCTCATCTGGGTAAGAAAGTCCTGCAGATCGAACTGCGCCGTCTTCATGCGCCGTTCGAGCTCCTTGACATCCTCTTCGCCCATCGCCTCCTGGGCGCGTTCCATTAG
>JBBRGK010000451.1:0-3461 GCA_038240805.1 Dehalococcoidia bacterium
CCCTGCAATCACTTCGGACGTTCCTTGTCAGCATCGTTGGTCTTCCGCGTCGCATCTTTCGCAGCGAGGCCGACGAGAACCTCGTTGATCGTCTTCGCCGCGTCGGCAGCCAATGCGTTCGCATCCTGATTGAGTTGACCGGCCTTGCGCTGCGCTTCGTCGATGCGCGTCAAGGCGATCGTCACTCGCTGTGCATCGTCATGGCGGCCGAGGTCGTTCAACCGGACCTCGGCGCCGCGTAACGCACCTCGAGCGGCCTCGAGATGACGGCTCGCCTCGCCGAAGTTGATGGCGTAGACGTCCAGGCGCGCATCGAGCACGGCCGCACGCCCTTCGAGCAGGGTGTCGCGGAGCTGCGCGATCCGGAGATCACCCTTGATCACCGACCTGCCCCACGCACCCCAGGCCCAGCCGATACCCAGCGCCACAAGCAGCGCAAGAGCGGTTCCCGCAAGACGCTTGATCATCGCCGCGCTCGATTCCTGGACTGGTGGGTGGCCATGGTCGTAGTCTCCATGAAGCCTACGGCGACCGTGTGTGCGATAGAGCACAGAGTGGGAAGTCGCGTTCGCGAAAGCGACCGCGCTACCCGGTGCGAAAGCCGGAGTGGCTCTGCCACAGGAGGCCGAGCCCGACGCCGACGAGTGCGATGATGTTCGCAATCGTCCCGTACCGGGCATCGCTCCATGATGTGACGATCGCCACCTGCGACACGACGATCGCACCGGCACCGACGACCCACCACCATCGAGGCCAGGTGAAAAGGCAGATCGCGGTTAGCACGAGCAGTGTGGCAGCCAGGAGCCATAACACACCCATTGGTCTGTCGATTCGCTGCGTGAGCTGCGGAATCTCGGCAATGCCGAACGCCTTTGCAGTGCCCATCAGGTGAATGAGCCCGTGGAGGGCAAGAAACGCCGCGAACAGAACTTTCATGCCAGCACCCCTTCTACCGGTCTTCGCAGGGACCGCGGCATTTCCGGTCCTCGACCAAACCGCACCACGAGATCCGGACGATGACCACCAACACCAAGGTAGCTGGCGAACTGCGGCCGTAGGGCAGCCACCTCAACCGGCTGATTGACAAGCGCGTTTCGAATGCCCAGAGCGGTCGCTTGCAACGCAAAGCGTTCATAGCAGCGCCCGGCCTCCACCCAATGGGCCTTGTCGTTAACCTCGGAGACAACGACGGCGATCCCGGACGAACTGCGGACGTGTGCGGCGTACTTGTCGTTCTCGTTCCTGGCTGTGTAGAACACAGGAAACAGCGGGCTTCCCAACCAACGCGGAATCGACGGATTGCCCGATGATCGCGAGAACAGACCGTCGCCGGTCCGGACGGCCTCGGCATCACTGAAGCGAATCCAGCCTTTGAGTTCCGCGACAAACGCGGCGTCGTTCATCTGGGTTGTGTTCCCGGTCAGCACGTATTCGAGAATCCCTTCCATCTTCGATTTCTCGGTGATCAGCAGCAACTGGACGCCGTTGCCGGCACCGGCCTCTGCCAGCAGTCCCAGCTCCTGATTCGAGAGAGGCTGACCATCAAATGGGGCGCGCGTGGACTGGCGCTACGGAATCGCCTGGAACAGCGGCGACGAGGTGGCCTTGGTTGGCTCGAGCGTGACTGTCAATCCATCGGGTGGGCCGGCTTCAAAGGCGGCGTGGCCCTTCAGACCATGCGCCAGTGCCGCCTGAATCAGGTTCTCGGCGGCACAGCCGAGCGAGACCGAAAGGTGGTGGTCGTCGGGATCGACCGCGGGGCAGCGGCGTGACAGGTCAGAGACGATCGAGATGCTCCGCTCTTGCACCGCAAATTTCCAGCACTGGGTGTTGTGACTCGACGGCGCGAGCGTCGCGTAGCGCACGAGCTCGCGGAGGAGTAACGAGCCGTCGGAGACGGCGCGGCCGGTATGGCGCCACGTCCGTCGTACCGCCTCGTCGTAACTCGTCCCGCCGCTGTCTGAGGCACAGCCTCGGACGGTCAACGCTCCGGCCGCAGCCGCGGCGCCTGCGAATGCGAACTGCCTTCGTGTGAACATGTGGCGCTGCCTGGGTGCCGTTCGCTGACTCTACAGGCTCAACCAGGTGGATGCCTGTTCCAAAGAGGACGGTGTCACCGTTCATGCAGGCCGCCACGCTTCGATTGATTGAGGGAGCGGCAGCGCCCTGCCAACTCGCACCTGTCTGAGAACGGAGGCAACGTCACTCCTCGAGAATGGCTCTTGTTTCCAAATACGATTCGATCCCATAGCGGCCGAGCGCGCGACCGACGCCGGAGTACTTGAATCCTCCGAACGGCGCTTGCTGATCCGAAAGTGAGCGCCGGTCGTGTGTGCGATTGAGCACAGATGAAACAGGATGACCGGCGTAGATTGTCCGACGGGGTGGCGATGAAGAAGCGGCACAAGGTCGTGCTCGAGCTGATGGAATTGATCACAGCGAACAAGTGGGAAGCCGCGTTCGCGAAAGCGACGGCGCGCGCGCACAAGAGCAATGTCCCGGAACTCGCAGACATCAAGAGCCTGAACGACTACCTGCGCTGGATCAACGACCTGCTCTACTGGGTGCCCAGCGAGAACAAGCCCGGCAGCGAGATCAACAACGTGCTCTCCAAGTTTTACTTCGTCCTCGCCCAGTCACCCGTGCTCGAGCTGCAGAGCCCGATCGTGCCGCACCTCAAGGCACAGCGCCTGACGCCGCTGTCGGCGTGGATGGTGAAATACGCGAAGGCGATGGGCGCATTTCTCGACACGCCGGCGTCGCTGACGCCCGAGTCGCTCCGGTCCTTCTACGATTCGCCCGCCTACAACATGGACGACTACATCGTCCCGCACGGCGGCTGGAAGACCTTCAACCAGTTCTTCGCCAGAAACTTCAAACCGGGCCTGCGCCCCGTGGCGGCGGTGAGCGACCCGGACGTCATCGTCTCGCCCGCCGATTCGACCTTCGCCGGTCAGTGGGAAATCCGCACCGATTCGCACGTCACGGTCAAGAGCCTGCAGTGGTCGGTCCGCGAACTGCTCGACGGCAGCCCGTACCGCGACCGGTTCATCAACGGGTCGTTCATGCACGCGTTCCTCAACACCACCGACTACCACCGGCAGCACGCACCGGTTGGCGGGACCGTCCTGGAGGCGCGGGTGATCCCGGGACAGGTCTATCTCGAGGTCATCGTGGAATCCGTCCCGGGCGACACGGCCGGACGTCATCGCCTGAAACCGCACCGGACGCTCGATGCTCCAGACAATGCGGGGTACCAGTTCGCCCAGGCCCGAGGCCTCGTCGTGCTCGATACCGCCATCGGCCTGGTGGCGGTGCTCCCGATCGGCATGTGCCAGGTCTCGTCAGTCGTCCTCACCGCGGAGGTCGGGGTCACGCTGCGCAAGGGCGAGGAGCTGTCGTACTTTCAGTTCGGCGGATCGGACATCGTCGTGCTGTTCGAAGCGAAGAGCAACGTCAGC
>JBBRGK010000452.1:0-3461 GCA_038240805.1 Dehalococcoidia bacterium
AGTGCAGTGGACTTTTAATCCATTGATCGTGGGTTCGAATCCCACCCGGCTCACCAGGATTCAGGCAGAAAACCGGACCTGACCAGCATCTTGTCTACGCTGGATATACCCGATTCAGACAACGCTCGCGTGGGGCGTCGATAACAAGGTAGAGGCCCATCGTTCGAGAGTCTAACGTTCTGCGTGGGTGATACCCGTGTACTTGTACCGCTGCGGCTTCGCCTGCCCGCTGGTCGATGAGAACTTCAAATCGAAGGCAGCGCTCGGTGAGGTACTGCGGGTGCCGGAAACGGCGAAGCAGAAGCGGCTCTTCGAGGGCGTCTCGGTATACAGCGATCTCCGAATTGCCCAGACGCAGGCCAAGCGGTTCAATCCGCCGGCCAAATACCTGGTCGAACTTCATATCCCCGATGCCGGCTCGATACCGTGCGAGAGCACCGGCAGTCACACTTCACCGTTTGGGCTATTGCTTGACGGGTTTGCATAGCAGCGTCACTGTCTATACTACCGTCATCGGCAGTCTGTCAATGCCTGGCGTATCGCCAATTCTTATAACACGGACGCCCAACATACTGGAGGATGATGATGACATCGCCTGCAACGAAGCGGTGCCCGTTTTGCGCAGAAGATATCCGGGCCGAGGCCATCAAGTGCCGATATTGCGGCGAAATGCTTTCCGGTGAAACGTCTCGCGAAAACCCTGTGGCAGCGCCGACCTCGGTTTCCCTTGCCATCATCCATTGTCCTGCCTGCAACGCCGTTGTGGTTCCAACTTCAGATTTCTGTGGCGGCTGCGGCGCCTCCGTTGCAGAAAGCTGCACCGTCTGCCATGCAGCTATCCCAATCACGCAGCGATTCTGCAGGCAATGTGGCGTTGAGGTCGGAACGCAACCTACCGGCCTGCCAAGGGACCGGACCGTGGCGTGGTCCAGGCAATTCGCGCAAATGGGCTGGTGGCAGTCATCCTTTGTTCAACTGGAACGTGGCGAATCCGAGAAGAACACCACCGAACGACGAGAGGTGGTTGGCTCCCTGCTTGACACGCTTGGGATTCCCCAGGACTCGGGTGATCGAACGGAACCCTGGGCCCTGGTTACTCGATCCGACGGACGCGACTGGAAATTGAACCGCATAGAAGCAGCCGGAGGAAACTGCCCTGCCGACCTTGGCAGATGGCCCTGGCTACTGGCAACACGAACCAGGCTGGCAGTTCTCGGGATCCAGCGACGCTGCGCTCATAGCTGGTACTACAGCGACATTACTGACGCCGACGTGCGACCAAATGGAGACGTCCGGATCGATTTCGTCGGGAGCAGACGGCTAAAGCTGCGAGTAAATACCAGGGGGCCGGGTCTAATCAGCTACGCGATGGCGATTGGGCACACAGTTTCCGATTCGACCCATGAGGGCGAATACCTTACTGCGATGAACGACATTCGAGCTGCGAAGTCAAACCAACTGAACTTCATGTCGGTGATCCGCTTAGAATTGCAGACCTTGATGCTTCGCAGCCCTCGGTAAAATCCGCCTCTTCGGTGGGTATGATGCAACTCCTGGTGCCCCCGGAGTTCCGGTGAGCGAAACGGCACCGGACGCCACCGTTTGGCGCGGCTCGCACAGCGTGCGACTCCTCTTCAGTCGTTTGCGACCCGCCCGGCTGGTTGCACAGCGCGGGCGGGTATGTTTCCATCCATCAGTGTATGCGCGTCAGCAATATGGCGGCAACGGGTCAACGTCACCCCATAACACCGAAGTTGTTACGCCATCCCTGACCGTTTGACCACTTGGCCGCGGCTCGATACAGCGACTCATTGATGCTCTCATCCGAACTGGATTGCCCGTTCCCCTGCGTTCACAGTGTCGGTGGTTCCCACAACACGGCAGGATGATCGAGCTGCCAGCGCGGCAAGCGTTTCGGCCACGTGTGCCGGCTCGCCCACCAGGTAGCCCGCAAGCTTCGCGCGGGCGGCGCATTTACAATTCCGGCACACATCAGCGATGATGTAACGAGGGATGCCGTGTGGGGAGAGGTTGAACAGGAGCCGGAAGTTGCCGAGTGGTTGCTCGGACTGTCCAGGGAGCAGTTCGGCCGGGTCCAGTTCTACATCGACCTGCTCGAAGAGCGTGGCGTACTACTGGGCGAGCCGTACACGCGACAACTCGACGGCAAGCTGCGGGAGCTGCGCTTCCACGTCGAGGGCGAGCAGTACCGCATCGCGTACTACATCGCCAGCGGCCGCCGGATCGTCCTGCTGACCGTCTTCTACAAAGCGGAACAGCAGGCACCGGCAGAAGTAGAGCGGGCGCGAGCGGCGATGCAGCGCTGCATCGCCAACGAACACACGACGGAGGACGGCGATGAATACTAGACACATGACCTGGTCGGAATTGAAGCGCCGGCGCGCCGGGGATCCGGCGGGGCAGGCCGGCTACGAGCGTTCGCGACGTGCCTACGAGCTCGGAGAGCAGGTGCGTGACCTCAGACACGCCAGCGGTCTCAGCCAGGCGGCACTTGCTGACCTCGCCGGTACCAGCCAGCAGGCCATCGCACGCATCGAGAACGGCGGTGTCATGCCGACGATCGACTCGCTTGAGCACATCGGCACTGCACTCGGGGTTGATCTCGTGGTGCGGTTCGAGCCGCAGCACGCAGGGTAGATTCCCGCTCTTGAACTATTCCCGGCATTGGCGCCTGGCCAGGAGTTGGTTCGAGCTGCCCCGCCTTGCTGGCAACACGCAGCAACCCGGTCCAGCGAATGAAGGCCAGGTCGTCACCGAGTTCACCGGCCGTGTCGCGTCGCAGAAACTCCGAGCCTGCCATCCCGCAGCAGGCCGCCTAACGATCAACTGTCCACGAAACCGAGGTAGGCTCACAGCGCCGTCGGCTGCCCTGTGCGGGCGGTAAGGGTGGGGCAGGACCGGGGTGGCTACGGCATCGCTTTGCTATTCGTTGCTAAGCAATAGAACGTGTCCGCGTTCGCCACACTGAAACCCAGCATCCGCACTCCCGGCCGCGTCTGGCCCTGCTCGCGCCGCTGCGCCTATCGTGGGCAGCGGCGGCGAGAAACGCAATGTTCGGACAATTGGCGGCGGTCAGAACCCCTTGCTATAGAAGCAGATGGAGATGTAGGTATCTGCGGGACCGGCCACGGTGGCGATGGCATCGGGCGGATCGGCCGCATCGAACTGCGCATGCACCTGGTAGAAACCGGCAGGCAGATCGAATTCCAATTGCGGTGTCAGATTCGAGTTGCACAATGGCTCGACCTGTCCCTGGCTCGTCGCCGGGTTGGGACAGGCGTCGCAGCCGCTCACGACGCCGGAAGCGCGCCCTTCACCTGCCTCACCCGTCGCATCGATCTGGCGGATAGCGTAGCTCATCGGTGCGAACGAGGCGTTATAGACCACAAAGTGCACCTGGCCGTTATTGTTCAGTGACTTTGGCGTCACGGGCAGGACTG
>JBBRGK010000453.1:0-3456 GCA_038240805.1 Dehalococcoidia bacterium
TTGGAGCCGCTCTGGCCCGATGCCGTCCTCATCGGGCGGAGTGAGCGTTGCGCTCATGCTTTTGCCTTCGCCGGCCGCTTCGCCTTGCGGCGCTGTGCCGGCGGAGCCATCGGCGCGTCCCCGGCGTCGCTCGGGCCAGCAGCACACGGCGCTGGAATAGTTGAGCCCTCGAGCTTGACCTCGATTTTCTTCCCCTGGTGGTGTTTCACTTCGAAGTGTGAGCCGTCGCCGTCTCGCCAGAAGCGAAGATTGAGGGTGGCGCCACCGATTTTGAGTCGCTCGAGCTCCAGCTCCGGCAGCCAGTCGGGAAGGGTTGGATTGACGTAGAGGACACCATTCGGGGCATCGGGTCGCAAGCCGAGCATCGTCCGGACGAGGTGCAGTATGCTGCCAGCAGCCCAGGCCTGAGGAATGTTGGCGCCGACATACTGCGATGGGAACGTGGCAGGCTCGCGCTCGAAGCCCGCAAAGACCTCGGGCAGACGAAAGGAATCGAAGAAGGACGCCGCCGTGAAGATTCCCTCCGCGATCTGGTTGGCTTCATCGGCGAAGCCGTAGCGCTTCAGCCCGGCCGCGATGATGCCGTTGTCGTGCGGCCAGACGGAGCCTTGCTGGTATGAGGCGGGATTGTAGGCAGGGTTCCGGGCCGAGAGCGTGCGAATGCCCCAGCCGCACCACATATCGGGCGCGAGCAGGCGCACCGCGACCCGCTTCGCCCGCTCAGGCGCGGCGATCCCGGACCAGAGACAGTGGCCAGCGTTGGAGGCGACAGCGTCAATCTGCTTCTTCTCCCCATCCAGACCGAGCGCGTAACAGCCTTCGTCCTCCATCCAGAACGTCTCGTTGAATTTCTGCTGCAGCGTTGCCGCCTGCTGGCGGAGCTTGTCCGCTCTAGCGCCGTCATCCAGGGCATCGTAAAGCTCTGCCATGCGCAGTTTGGCGTCGTAGACGTAGCCCTGCAGCTCACAGGTGCCCTTCGGCTGCTTCGTCTGGGCGCCGTCGCGGTAGACGATGGCGGTGCCGCTGTCCTTCCAGGCCATATTCTCGTAGCCCTTGTCGGAGAACGTCTTCCACTCCTGGAAGCCGTCACCGTCCAGGTCACCATACGTATCGATCCATTCCAGGCATCGATCGGCAACGTCGCGCAGCTCCTTCACCAGCGCGAGATCTCCGGTCCATTTGTAGTATTCGTGCAGGACAATCAGATACAGGAGCGTAGCATCGGCGGTGCCGTAGTAGGGCGTGAATGGAACGAGGCGGAAATGCGCCAGCTCGCCGTTGCGCAGTTCGTGGAGGATCTTACCCGGCTGCGCGTCACGCCAATCGTCACGTTCGCTCGCCTGATAGTGTGCCAGCGTCCTCAGCGCTCCTCTGGCGAAAGGAGCATGGGCCATCATGGTCTGATAGGCCACGAGCAGGCTATCGCGCCCGAACAGCGCGACGAACCAGGGGACGCCCGCGGCCGGTACCCAGACATCGGGGCCAAGATCGTGCTCGGGCAGCCGCAGCGCGCCCAGGTCATCGATCGACTGGACGTAGGCGCTGCGCGCACTATTGTTCGGCGTTTTCAGGCCGGTGCACGTGTTCAGCCAATCCTCGTGCAGCTTCAGCAGATCCTCACCGCTCATCGCCTCCTGCCGGCGCGGGGCGCGCTTCCCAGCATGGCGAGGCTTTCCCGCAGCGTGCCCGCTGCGTCCCTGATGTACCAGCAGAACGGTGCTGCGAGCGTCCCATGCGGCGCCCGGTTTCAGGTTGATCTCAAAGACCAGCCGTCCATTGGCATAGCCTGGCTGCGAGCTTGACTCCCGAACGTGATAGACGACGCGCCGGGAGAAATCGCTGTGCTGGTAGCTCGTCGTCAGCTCGCGACGCCGATCGTTCCAGTTGGTCTCGATCTGGCCACGGCGGGTGCGGCGCTCAGCCTTGACCTCGAAGAGGTCGGCGAAATCCGAGCGCATCGCCAGCTCGAGCATGAAGTCCACATCCACCTCTGAGTAATTGACGATATGGAACAGTTCATGCAGGGACGTGTCGATCTGGCGTCGGAGCGTCAGTGCGATCGTGTGCTCCTCGATCGTTCCGAGACCGTCCGGCGCCAACACCTCTGGGTTGGTCAGGTTCAAGAGGGCGGCGTTGTAGGTGACGGCAGCAGAGGTGACGCACTGCCAGGGCCGATCGTTGATATAGATCTGATAGTTGCTGATGAAGCGGGTGTCCTCGGCGAAGACGCCCTGGGATTTGGTCCCATCAATCTCGCCATTGAGATCAGTCACCATAAATGTACTGCCGGAATTAACCGTCAGAACTGGCGGACCGACCTTGATCGCGACGCTCATCTGGCAACGCTCCAGCGTTCTGCATCCGCCTGCGCCGTGCCAGCATCAGCCGGCGGTTGCGCCGTCAGCGGCGTCGCCGCTCGCCCCACCGTTTACCGGGTTCGGCAGGCCGGATAGACCGAGGCTACATCGTCGCGCGATGTTTGAACAGAGCCTCGCAGAGTAGGCATGGCGACCGGTATGGTCATGCCGGCGAGGCTTGTTTTGCTGCATGCTTACAACCGTAAGGAGATCAATACCATGCTGCGCAGCGTGAACGAGCTGAAGGACTACACGATCGCCGCTACCGACGGTGATATCGGCAGTGTTCGGACCTTCTATTTCGATGATGAGCACTGGACCATCCGCCACCTCGTGGTGGACACCGGCGGCTGGCTCGGCGGGCGGCGCGTGCTCATCTCCCCGATCGCGATCGGTGAGGCGGACTGGTCCAATCATCGCCTGGCGGTGCAGCTCACCAAAGCTCAAATCGAGCAGAGCCCGGACATCGATCTCGACCAGCCAATCTCTCGCCAGTACGAGGTCGAGTATTACGGCTACTACGGCTGGCCGCTGTACTGGGGCGGCACATATGCCTGGGCCGGCATGATGTATCCGGGCGAGCTCGCCACGCCGCGGCAGACGGAGCGGACCGCTGCTGCCGATCAGGAACACGCTGATCCGCATCTGCGCAGCAGCGACGCTGTGATCGGCTACCACATCCAGGCGACCGATGGCGAGATCGGTCACGTCGATGACTTCCTCGTCGACGATCAGACCTGGCAGATCCGCTACATGGCGGTGGATACCAGCAACTGGTGGTTTGGCAAAAAAGTGCTGATCGCAGCGCAGTGGATCACGCAGGTGAGCTGGGACGAACAGAAGGTCTCGGTGGACCTCCTCAAGGAAGCGGTGAAGGGCAGCCCAGCGTGGGATCTGAGCGCCCTGATTACGCGGAACTACGAGGAGCACCTGTATCGCTACTACGATAAGTCGGGCTACTGGCAGGAAGCTCACCCATAGCCGCTGGCCTGCCGACCACGCGGATCGTCCACACGGATAGGCGGGCGAAGCTCGCCGCCGGGAGGCCCGACATAGCCACCATCACGCCCAGGCAAGCAGCCGTGCCCGCCGGGCGCAG
>JBBRGK010000454.1:0-3456 GCA_038240805.1 Dehalococcoidia bacterium
AGGCTTCATCGTCACTCTACGTGGGCAGTCCGCGTACTTCGAGGACCGCCCAAACTATATTGCGACGCCGGCAGCTCGCGCCCGAGCCACTGCCGAGGTACAGCGACAGCTGCAGCAGCTCGGTGGGCCAACGGCGCTGTCGCGTGAGCAGCAGCAATGGTTGGCGCAGCTAGACCAGCGCGAGATGTTCACGTCAGCCGACGACGTGCGTGGCGTCGTCCAACGATTTGAGCTGTACCAAGGGGATGGTGAACACGACTTCGGAGACGTGGCAGTCTACGAGTTTCGAACGGCAGCGGGTATCGACGAACTCCTCAACCAAATCCGGAAGCGGGTAGGGCAGAAAGAGCGCTCAATGGTGCAGGCAGGAAAGCAGTACAGCGATGGTGGAGCGGGAGACCTACGCCGTTTGTGTCGCTTCCGGTGCGAGTACGCACTGCTGATGCTGCGGTTAATGGCGCCCAATGGCGAGGAGTTCGCCGCAGCAGTGGCCCCTTTACGGAGCGTCCTGGGCCCACCAACGTCGCCGGAGGCCTAACCCGCAATCCGCGACAGGCCTAAAAGCAAATATGTGTTAGGCAGGTCGTGGCGAGGTTTGCACCGCATATCAGCGCAGCAAAAAAGGCGGCGGTCCGTTGGATCCACCGCCTTTGATGCCGTTCTTTGCGCGGGTTACGATACCGCGGCAGTAATTTCCTCATTGAGTCCGGGATACGAGTTGAGCGTCGCGACCCGGTCTCGCTTGAGCTTGCTCACGACCTCCAGGTACTCAGCCGTCCGCCCCTGCACTTCATAGCGCCGGCGTGGCTGCAGGAGATCCTCGTCCGCCGGCTCGATCCCCGGCACATGCGTCGCCACCTCGTATCCGAAGTCAGGATCGGTTGTCCACTGGATCGTGCCTTCTGCGATGCCTTTGACCACAGCAGACGAATGCGGAATTTTGACCTTCTTCGCACGGTCGTCGCCGTCGCCGCCACCTACCCAGCCGGTATTCAGCAGGAAGACATCGATTGGATGCGAGGCGAGCAGTTCCAGAAAGCGGTTGCCCTGCATCGAATGCAGAAGAGGGAAGAAAGGATTGGTGCCGGGCACTCGCAGTGCTTTTCCCATCTCTTCTTTTCCGCCGGCGCTTGTTCCTTGCGTCTCGCCGAGCATGAAATAGGCTGCCGCCTGCTCGCGGGTGAGCCTCGCGACTGCAGGGATGATGTTGTCGTTGCGGTTGAGAATGAGGAAATAGTCAACCGTACCGAGCTTTGAGGGATCGAACGCGTCAATGCTCTCCATTGGGAAGACGGCGCGGCCGTTCTGGGTGTACGACATATCGAAGAAATCGACTTTATCGCCGCTCTGCGATGCGTTTTCCAGGTAGGCATTCGGCTTGACGACAGCGCCATAGATCGTCGGCTCGAACTTTGGATCGAGAGCGAAGGTCTTGGCGAAGCAGCCATCTTCGGTCGTGTACACTTTGCCGCCCGGCATCAGCGCAACGAAGTCGTCCTGGACAGGCTTTGAGTTGTTCTGCCGGGTGAAGGTCGTTGTCGTCTTGCCAGTGCCCGAAAGGCCGACGATCAAAACGACTTTCTCTTCACCTTTGACCGGTATCACTTTGCAGCCAGCGTGAAGCGCAAGCCCGCCGCGATCTTGAACGATCTTGTTCCACATGCGCAGGCCGCCCTTCTTCGACTCGCCAAAGTAGTCGGAGTTGAGCACCCGCGTAACACCGGCCTCCAGGTCGACGGCGATCAGCCGGTCATTCGGATAGCCAGGAGCCGTCAGGTTTGGTGTGTAGATAATCGTGAGCGTCGGCTCGGAAGGGAGATCGTCGGTGTAATAGAGATACTGCTGCATTCCGGCAATGTTGGCATTGGCCTTTTCGACAACGAGACGGGCTGCAACACGAAACCCGGGATCGCTACCGATCCAGCCATCGATAAGCAGCATCTCCTGATCCGCGATGTAAGCGTCCTGCATCGCGGCGATGCGGCGGCCCTCGGTCGATGAAATCGTCTGGTCGGAGTGCTCGGCAGGGTTGTCGCAAATGATGTAGGTGCTGTTTTTAGAACGGGAGTCGACCTTCGTCTGCACGTTGAGATTGCCGAACTCGGTGCGCCGTGCATTGGGCATTTCGGCTGTGAAGGCGTGCAGGTCATCCTGGCCAGGGTTGGAAGTGATGTGTTTCGCCTTAGTCTCGTACGTGGACGCCTTCAAACGCGTTACCATCGCTCGGAACCCCTTTACCATTGCGGTTTTCAACATGGTACAACAGGGACATATCATCCCTGCATCAGAGTAATTCGTGCGATGTATAGAACGGTTGTATGGATTAGTTGTAGGCTAAGTGCCAGGTTGAACAGGTTTACACGACGGGCTGCGGAGCTGTCGGGCACCGTTCGACCACAGGAGAACCTCGATGTCACTTCACTCGTGGCGCGATCTGGTCATCGTCATCTGGGGGATTATCTCGATCCTGCTGGTGCTGATTAGACTGGCTCTGGCTTCGGGAACGCTTTTCTTCGGGCTTAAGGCCATGCGGGCAGCACACAAATTTTCCAATACGACGGTGAAGCAATACCTGGATAAAGGCCTCGAAATTGCGAAAAAGATCGAAGAGCGCACAGCCCGCCTGCCCGGCGCTCCGGGCGTCGGCACCGGACTGCCAGTGGTTGTGAGCACCATCGAAGAGCTGCGCGAGATGCCGCCGCCGTTCCGCTCTCGCAAACGGACATGGCTCCCATTCTAGGCCGTCAACTACCGTCTCATCGAAACGTCGGCAATATACTGTCTGCGACCTGCACGAGCTGCGTCATGACATCGCCCCCTGCGAAGACCAGGTTAATGTGCGATGCTCCGGCATCCAGATATGCCCTGACGCCACGTATCCACGCCTCTGCATCTCCAGCAATGCAGTAGTGTTCAAACCGTTCGTATGGCGTGTGGTACATCGTCTCAATCGCTGCGGTGATAGTGACTCGGGCCGCAACCGGATCCTCATCGAACTGACACCAGACCTGAATGCCAGCCTCGATGCGGGCCGGGTCTCGACCCGCCGCTTCGGCGTGCGAGCGTACCCTTGCCAGCGCTTCGGGGTACTGCTCCGGGGCAACGACAAAGCCCAGCCAGCCGTCACCCAGGCGTCCGGCGCGGCGCAATGAGCCGGATGCCCGGCCGCCGACCCAGATTGGCGGCCCGCCAGGCGTGTACGGTGGGAGATCGAAGCGCGCCTCCCTCAGCCGATAGTAGCGCCCGTCGTAGTCAACCGATGACCTGGTCCACAGCGCCCGGCAGATTTCAATCGTTTCATCCAGCCGGCCGCTGCGTTGGTGAATGTCCACGCCGGCATTCTCGAACTCAAGCGGGTTCTCGCCGCCGATGCCGACCCCAAGCACGAAGCGGCCTGCGGAGAGGTGGTCAAGCGTTGCCGCCTGTTTCGCCACCACTACCGGCGGCCGCAGGGCT
>JBBRGK010000455.1:0-3456 GCA_038240805.1 Dehalococcoidia bacterium
CGGCACGGCGCACCTGTAGCGACAAAGACGCCAAAGATACCGTCGGAAGCGCCAGGCAACAACTTCAGGCACTTGGCGGTCGGCTTGCCGTCAAAAGCGTGGCCGATATTACTGTGACAGATAACAAGGCGACTGCGAACGTCATTTTCACGACGGGAGTGGCTGCACTACCCGAATCGCCGCCGGTCGCCGTGCCGTTTATCAAAGACGGCGGCTCGTGGAAAGTTGACCCAGGCGACCTTAGTGGCTGCAATGGTCTGATCCCGACGACCCTGGGCTAGGTCGCACCCGGCGAATAGCCGGGCCGGGTCGCAGCACCAGCCAGCCGGCGGTCGGTCGCTCGCATATTGGCCGGGTGCACGGTTTCACAGGCGCTATACTCGAAGCGGGGGACAACACCAGTGTTTATGCACGACGATCAGGCCGACGATCTGCGCCGATTGCGTAATCTGCCGCTACGGCGAAAGCTGCGACTGGCATGGCGTCTGCGCAGCGATCCCCGGGTATCTCGATACGCAAAGCTACCGCTAATCGGTGTGATCGCGTATGTAGTCAGTCCACTGAACATCCTTCCTCGCTGGCTGCCGATCGTACGTCGATTCGACAATTTCATCATCGCTGCGATCGGCCTCTGGATTTTCGTCAAGCTGGTGCCACACGAGTTGCTGGATGAACACCTCGCTCACATCGAGAAGCGGCCTCACTACGTCGATACGACTGCGACGACCCGCACCTGACGGTATCATGGAAGCGATCAAGTGCAGTCCATCCCGCCGCTGAGGAGGTCGAGGTGATCCAGCAGCGCCTCCGTCATCCGTCGAACTTCGTTGGGATACAGGTCCAGCGGTGGCGGCGTCGGCCTCTCCCCGAAGATTGGCACCACCGGTCTCTCACCCGCTACCGCATACACAGCGCGCTGCGAAAACGCCTGCGACATCACGTTTAGGCCAGCTCTCAGGGATACACGAAGCTCTTCCATGCTGAAGAAGCAAGCATCCCCGGGCTCAGCGAGGAGTTGGCGCCCCACGAGGCGGCGGCCAAACTCCCTTGCAATCTGGCGCCCGGCAATAAGTGGTGCATTCAGCGCCAACGATCGCGCGTCCTCGATCGCGTCACGGGCGCCAATCGCGCTGTTCAACTGTTCATCGAATCCGGAGCGCGCCGTATCAGGAAGCGCTGCCCGCGCGGCAGCAACAATGTAGCTCTGATCGCCGCCCGTGCCGCTGTTTGCCACCGTCAATAGCGCCTTCACTTTATCGCCGTCATAGGCCAGCGAGACACGGCAGGAACGTTCAAATCGGCCGAGGAGAATCGCGCTGGCAGCCAAAACCTGCATGCCCGAACTGTATGCATCGAGCGACATACGAACGAGCCGATCCGCGTGCGCATCTAGATCGGCATCAGATATGGCCGAAGTGTCAGATTCGCCGGCGGCATCGAGCACGGAGGTAAGCCTCGGCTTCCATTCACTTTCCCAGCGGTCGACGATTGCCTCGGGGAAATGTTGCTCGGTCGTCCGCAGTGCACCTGCCAACCGGGCGGCCATCGCTGGTCTCAGACGAAACAACGCGCGCGAGAGCATCTTTGGTGCCGCAGACTCTCGCTGCGAACCGAAATACACGACCTGCCGATAAACGTAGCCGCTAATGAGGCGCAGTTCGATGTGGTCGAGCATGGCGCTAAGGTCGGTGAATGTCGCCTTGCTGGCACGGTTGTGGGCCGGCAGCAGCCACGCCGCGTCGAATGGTGTCAGAGGCGCCGGGTAGGAGCCGGCGCGCTGCCAGGGTCCCGGTGGATGCGCGGGAGGCACCGGGAGATATTTCGCGTCGTCGTCTTGAGAATCGATCACAGCAGTTCAGGGCTTGCCCGGCGGACTGGCTGTCGCCATTCCCGAGTAGAGTTCCGACCAGAATTTCAGAGTCTTCTGATAGTTCTCGATCGCTGTGGCCCATGTGTTCAGAAAAGCGTCACCGGTTTCGGTGAGAGTATAGGTTCGGCGCGCCGGTCCTGCGTCGCTCGCTTCCCAGCTAGATCGAATGAAGCCCTGCCTTTCCATCTGGCGCAGCTGGCGGTAGATACTGCCGGGATCCGTTGGTTGATAGCCAAACATCAGCAATTGCTGCATCAACTGGTAGCCATGCATGCTCAGGTTTCTCAAAAGCAGCAACATGTAGGCAGTAACAAGGTCTCGCGGTGGAGTCAGGAAAGGAAACGGGGGCGGGGGTGGCTTCTTCGCCATTGCGCGGCCCTCCGGGCAGCATGGACCGCCGGGCATCCAGGTGCTACGTAACCCGATTATACCATCTGCGGCCTGGGCGTCCGCGAACGAGGATGGCGTGGCTGGTCGACCGCTAGATCACTCCCTGTTCCGTCAACGCCTCAACATCGGCGACCGGCAGCCCCAGCAACTCGTGAAAGATCTCCATGTTCGCACCACCCAGCAGCGGTGCCGGGCGTCGGATCTCACCGGGCGTTCCCCACATTTTGGGGTAGATCCCCGGCTGCGCCACCTCGCCGAGTATCGGATCCTGCACCCGTACGATATCCTCACGCGCCGCAAACTGTGGGTCCTCAAAAATGTCCGCAACCGTCAGAACAGGGCTGCATGGGACGCCACCCAGTTCGAGCCGCCGGATGCACTCGTCGAAGGGAAGCCCCTCCACCCATTCGGCAAGTATGTAGTGCAGCGCATCCTGATGCAGACGCCGCGCCTCCTGCGTCGCGTAGAGTGGGTCGTGGGCAAGCTCGGACTGTCCGACGGCATCGCATAGCCGATCGAAGACGCGGTTGGTGCCGGCGTGGATGACCACATACCGACCGTCGGCGGTCTCGAACTGTTCGGCAGGCACGACGCCCGCGACCGTGTTCCCGTTACGCTCGCGCACGTGACCTGTGCCGGCGTACACCGCCGCCATCGTTCCCGACATTTTCCACACTGTTTCGTACAGTGAAACGTCTACCATTTGCCCGCGGCCGTTTCCGGCGTAGTCACGATGATACAGCGCCATCATGATCGCCAGTGCCCCAAAGATGCCAGTTCCGTAATCGGCGACGAAGTAGCCTGGCCTCGCTGGAGGGCGGTCGGGAAACCCGGTGACGTAGGTCATGCCTCCGATCGCCAGCCCGATGCGATCGAAGCTGTATTTGCCAGCGTACGGCCCCGTCTGCCCAAATCCGGAAGAGCGGAGCATCACGATACCGGGATTTATCGCGGCCAGATCTTCGTAGCCGGCATCCCAGCGCTCCATCGTGCCCGGCAGAAAGTTTTCGATCAGCGCATCGGACACGCGCACCAGCCGCTTGAGCAGCGTCTGGCCTTCGGGCAGACGAAGATCGAGTGTAACCGAGCGCTTGTTGCGGTCATCTGCAGCCCAGCCATACGAAGAACCCTGGTCGCCGCGGTAGGAGTCGCCAATCTTCGGCTGCTCGACCTTGATAACGTCAGCGCCGAAGTCC
>JBBRGK010000456.1:0-3447 GCA_038240805.1 Dehalococcoidia bacterium
CGATCTCGAACTGCTCCGGGCGTGCCAGTGTCATGTGAATCAACGTCCAGCGCAGCGCTGCAATGGTATGTCGCTGGTCGGCCGTGGCAAAAGCGTCAAGCACAAGGTCGATCGCCGCATCGCCCACGCAGTGCACCCCTATCTGCCAGTCCAGCGCAGCAGCGGCGATGCAAACGGCGGTGAGATTCTCGGGGCTCAACTGTGGTTTCCCTCGCGGACTGCCGGGATCATCGGTGTGAGCGTAAGGCTCACGCACGTAGTTCGTCTCAACGCCGCCGTCAGCGACCATCTTGATGCCGCCGATTCGCAGCATGTCGTCGCCGAAGCCGGTCAGCAGCGGCCACGAGCGCAACTGCTCCAGTGCCTGCTGCAACGTTTCGGCGGTGGTGCCGGGAGAGAGGCGAGGCATCAACACGGTGCGCATGGTTAGCCTGCTCTGGCCGTTCAGATGCTGGTAGGCGCGAAGCTCCGCCGCGGTCAGGCCCGGTTCGATCACGCCAGTCAATCCAGCGGCGTTGTACAGCACGCAGGCTCGTCCGATCGCCGCCTTCAGCTGCGCCGGGGTTGTCTCCGGCAGCAGCCTGGTCAGTCGCGAGTAGGCCGGCGCCCCGATCACGTGTCCCGTCAGCCGGCCGTTGCCGTCACGTACATAGGTGCCGCCGGGCGGGTCGATCGTATCCTCGTCGATCCCCGCCAGGCGCAGAGCGAGGCTATTGGCAACGACGTTGTGGCCTCCGCGGCGCACCAGCACGGGGACGCGACTGGCAGCGGCATCCAGCTCATCTCGAAGCGGAAAGCGCTGCTCGGCAAGCTGCGTTTCGTGCCAGCGAGAAGAGGTCACCACCCACCCGCTATCGGCGGAAGCGTGCGCCCGCTCGCGAATCGCCGCCAGCATTTCGGCAACGGTCCTTGCGGCGGAGAGATCGACGTGCTCCGCGTTCAGGCCAGTACTCAGCATGTGGTTGTGCGAGTCGATCAGGCCCGGAATCACCGTGCGACCGCGCAGATCGATCGTCTCTGCGCCCGATGCCGCCAGCGTTCGAATCTCCGCGTCATCGCCCGTTGCCAGCACGCGGTCTCCCGCGAGCGCGATCGCAGTTGCCGTGCCTGGCCGACCGTCGAGCGTATGCACAGTCCCGTTGTAGAAGACGCGGTCCGCCGTTCCTGTCACGTGTCCCTCCGTGTACCGAAGTGTACCTCCGCATGTGGATGGCGAGCGCCGTTGGCACCGACTGAAAGGGGAAAGTGCTTCGGACGCCGCAGATCCTGGACAAATTGCGATGACATGATGTTATATATGACATCATGGAAGAGGACAGCCGGTGAGCAAGCTCGAAAAACTTTACGAGCAGGCACTTCGAAATCCCGGCTCCATCCGTTTCAGTGACCTGGACCGTCTCTTGAGGCAATACGGTTTTGCGGTTTCACAGGCGGGCTGCGGCTCCAGCCACTTCAATTATCGTTACGCCAGTGTGCGCCTGACAATCGTCAAGTACGGAGGAGATAACGTGAAGCCCGTCTACGTGCGTGAGGTGATGGGTGTGTTGGAGCGCGTTCGGCAAGAGCTGGAGGAACGCGAGGGCAACGATGGTAATTAGCAAACAAGCACCACGAACCGTCGACGAATACCTGAAGCTGCCATATACGGTTCGCGTGACGGCGGACCCGACCGGTGGATATGTCGCCGCAGTGGAGGAGCTGCCAGGCTGCATTTCGCAGGGAGAGACGTGGGATCAGGTTCACACAATGATTCGCGATGCGATGGAGTCGTGGATCGCTGGTGCGCTCGGCGATGGCGATGGCGTTCCGGTGCCTGACATGGATATCACGCCAGCTCGCTTTGCGCTTCGCTTACCGCGCTCGCTTTACCGGTCGCTAACACGGAAGGCCGCGACTGAAGGGGTCAGCCTCAATCAGTACATGGTTTTCGTCCTGGCCAATACTGCCGGCACAAATCAATTGAGAGATACGCCGGCACATTCGTCCGTAGATGATCACAAACGGGTCTGAAAGTTCCGCTGCCGACGGCCTTCTTTAACGAAGACTTCAAAATATCAAGAAGAAAATGGGGTTTGTAACACTAGAAGTCACCGAGGCACCGCTCGCTCCGCTCGGTCCTTCTTAAATGTCGCGGCGGCCTGTATGAACGCGGTCACGATCGGGTGTGGTGTCTGGATCGTGGAGTTGTGCTGCGGCAGAAAGAGGCTGGCAAAGTAAAAGCGATGGTCTGGTAATTCGACGATACGTGCTTCGCCACGGTCTCCGAGGCCGGTGATGTGCAGTCCACCTGCGGCGATAGTTTCCTGGAAGGCCGGATTCAGCTCATAGCTGCAGTGGAAACCCTCGTAGATCTCATCGCGCTGCAAAATATCGTAGGCAAGCGAGTGACGTTGCACCGCGATTCTGAGGCCGCCGGAGAGCACCGGCCCAGAGGGGTTAGACTGGGGCACAGCACAGGCGATCGGCGTGATCAGCGGATCGATCGCTTCGGGGTCGTACTCGGCGTGCTCGGCGCCGACCATGCCCAGGACAGTTTTTGCATACTCTACCAGAGTATGTTGGAAGCCCCCTCAGGTGCCGATGAAAGGCCGGTTGCGTTCACGGGCGAAGCGAATCCCGGCCAGGGCGCCGCCCATGCTCTGATATGGACTGCCCGGCGATGCCCACAGCCCGTCGCAGCGGTCAAGCCGTAATTGCCGTTCGCCGCCGAGCAGGTTCGCCGTCGGCAGCCATTCGATTTCGACCGGCAGCCCGAGCTCAGCGGCGGAGTGCGCGATCGCCTCGTCGGTGGCGACGTGCGAAAAGCGACCGTCATAGTCGCCGATGATTCCGATCAGCAAAGCGTCCGCCATATCGCCCTCCTGATGTCCTAGCCCGCCGGTGGTCGATCCCAACAGATCATACTGCGGTACGGTCGGCGCGGCCGGCGAGACCTGCCGCCACGATGATTTCGGGAATCTGCTCTTCCCAGTACGGCGCCATAACGTGCACTCCGGCGACCCCGGGAATGTCCGCCAGCTTTCGCGCCGTTTCAGCGCAGATCGTGAGACTCTCGGCGGCGAACGCTTTAACGGACAGTCCGGCCAGACGCTCCGTGATCGCCGCAGGGATGCTCACGCCTGGCAAGGCCTGCATGAAACCAATCACCCGCAGCGAACGCAGCGGCCCGACGCTCGCAAGGATCGCGAGCCGTTCATGTAAGTCCGCCACGCGGACCTCGATCATCCAGCGCTCAAACGCCGGCAGGTCGAAGACGTACTGTGTCTGCACGAAGCGGGCGCCGGCATCGGCCTTCTCGCGCAGCCGGTCGATGCGCTCATATACGGTCGCCCCCAGTGGATGCGCCGCTGCACCCGGCACGAGTTGTGGCGGTGTTTGGAAGACCGTTCCGTCGAGCAGCCGGCCCGTGTTCAACGCCGCCGCCGCCCGGAGCAGGCCAATGCTGTC
>JBBRGK010000457.1:0-3434 GCA_038240805.1 Dehalococcoidia bacterium
GCCTGGCAGCAGGGTTTTCTCGGCATGGGCATCGGCACGACTGAACTGGTGCCGTTCTGGAAGATCGCTTCGATTGCAGTCACCGAGGCGGGCGCATCGCACAGTTCAGCCGGCAGCCGGACAAGCGCAATCGCAGAGGCGGGCGCCGTCACCGAGGCTGGCTCGCCTGATGGTTCGGCGAGCAGCCGCAGAGGGGCCGGCGGCAGAACCGAAGAGTTCGCGCAGTGGGAGGCGGTGCTGGTGAAGCAGAGCGGCACGCGGCTGACGATCGCCGGCATGACCGTGCCGCGTCAGTTCGTGCGAGGCGGCTTCGGGCCGGTGCACGAACTCGCCGCCGCGGTCGCCGCCCTGACCGGCTCACAGGTCACCGTTGAACTGGCACCCGTTCCCGACCCGCCCGAAATAGGGCCCGAACCGGAAGCTGAAGCGGAGCCCGTGCCGGCTGTCATGGCACGGACGCCACGTCGTCGCAGGCGGCGGAGCTGATAGTTAGCGGCAGAGCCGATAGTTAGCCGATAGTTAGCCGATAGTTAAATGAAGAAGGAGACAGGCGATGGCAGACTACGAGAACGTTCTCTACGAAGAGCGCGGCCATATCCGCATCATCACGATCAACCGGCCGGATCGGATGAATGCGATCAACCCCGAGACGAGCGTGGAGCTGCATCACGCCTGGACCCGCTTCAAGGAAGATGCCGAGGCGTGGGTAGCGATCCTGACGGGCGCCGGTGATCGCGCCTTCTCGGCCGGCAACGACCTGGTGGCGTCGGCGCGGGCGGGCCGCAGCCAGGCGCCGGCGCCGACCCCGGAGCAACAGGCGCGGCTGCGGGCGCCATTCGGCGGCAACACGCGTGGCCTGGAGCTCTGGAAGCCGACCATCGCTGCGATCAATGGCTACTGCCTGGCCGGCGGGCTGGAAATGGCATTGGGCTGTGACATCCGCATCGCTGCCGAGCATGCGCAGTTCGGCCTGCCGGAAGTGACCTGGGCGATCATCCCCGGCGCCGGCGGAACGCAGCGGCTGCCCCGCGCCGTGCCGCTGGCGGTTGCGATGGATATGATCCTGACCGCCGAACGAATCGATGCCCAGGCGGCGCTGCGCTGGGGCCTGATCAGCCGCCTTGTGCCGGCAGCAGAGCTGATGCCGGCAGCGCTCAAGGTTGCCGAGACGATCTGCACCCGTGGGCCACTCGCCGTGCGTGCGGCCAAAGAGTCGATTCTGCGCGGCCTCAACGTCAGCATCGAGCAGGGTCTGGCGATGGAGTCGATGTTCTCGCAGCGGGTCGGCGCCTCCGATGACTCCAAAGAAGGCCCCCGCGCCTTCGCCGAAAAGCGCACCCCGAACTTCAAGGGGCAGTAGCGGAGTACCGCTGCCTTCCGCCAGAGCGACGAGCAGTTCGGCCCGCGCGACGCGCTGCCTCAGTCACCAGCAGGGGCACCGGCAGAGCCTGGCGTGGGGTGTACGGGCAGCAGCATCGGCGGCCTGGGCGGCTGAGTGAAGTCAAAGTCCTGCATCAGGTCGCCTAAAATCGCTGCGTTCTCCCGCACGTTCGGGCGTGGATCGGGGCGCCCGTCGTTCGCCGGGTCCAGCCGCTGCCCGCCCAGGAAAACGTCCTCGGCGAACTTCAGGTAGGCATCGAAGCTCAGCGTCTGGTGGTCGATAAAGCCGCTGCGGGCATAGGGGCTGATCACGATGCCGGGCACGCGCAGACCGTAGCCATTCTCGTCCACGGCCGGCGGCGTCACATGATCGTAGAAGCCGCCCCAGTCGTCCCAGGTGAGGAAGATCGCCGTGCTGTTCCAGTCCGGACCCTGCATCACCGCGTTGATCAGGCTGGTGACATACGCCTGGCCGGTGCTCAGGCGGGCGGGCGGATGCTCGCTGTCGGCTCCGTTCGGCATCACCCATGACATGGCCGGCAGCGTACCCGCGCGGGCGGCGTCGTAGAAGTTCGCCACCGGCTGGATATTACCCAGCTGGTTATCCTGCTGCACCGTCTCGAACCAGGGCAGGGGATTCCAGATCCCCGGCACGAGCGCGTTCTGCGGTTTTGCCTGGCAGAACATCTGATCATTCTCGCAGTCGGGCTCGGTGCCCTCGTCGAGGTAGTAGCCCCAGCTGACGCCGGCGTTGTGTAGCAGGTAGGTGAGATCGGTCCAGGAGAAGAGCGGCTGCGGCAGATTGCCTCGCCGGGCCGGTGGCTGCAGCAGAAAAGGGGTGCCGTTCGGCGTTTGCAGAGCGTTGCTGCAACTTGCCGGATCTGCATCCGCGCAGCGGGCTGACCAGCCAGAGACGGTGAACAGGTGCGCCGGCAGGCTCCACGAAGCGTTCGGCTCGAACATGCGGTCCTGCAGCACGAACTGCTGCGCGTAGGCCCAGTAGTTTGGAATCTCGCGGGCGTCGTGGTAGCCCATCACGTCGGGTTCGGTTCCCGCCGTGGTGCAGTTCGGGTTCACGGTCACGCCGCACGCCTGCCGCCGCCCCGCCTGCTGTTGAGCGATGAAGCCGTCCATGCGGCCGCTGTTGATGTCGGCGCGGGCGTTGGCCTCGCCGTGCGGACCACCAGCGTTGACGTCGTTGGCATCGTGATATGGCGCGACGCATGTCCTCGTTGCCGGGTCGGGCACGCAGACACTGGGTGCGCCACCCTGCATCGGCAGGCCGTCGGCGCCAGGATAGGTGCCGAAGTACGAATCAAAGGAGCGGTTCTCCTGCATGATCACGATCACATGCTGGATCGGGATCGGCTGCGCGACGGCGGGCTGCACCAGCTTCGCCGTGCCCGTGCCCGCGCCGCCCCAGGCGAGGAGTGACGCCAGCACTCCAGCAACGGCCAGCAGCCTGGCAACCCGTGTGAACCGTGTTCTCATCGCGCACCTCCGAAGCCAGGAGCCCTGCAAGTAACCTTGCCATGTAGCCAGTCCGATCCGTCCGGGCAGGCGAATTCCCTATCGTCTACTATCACGACATGACAGGGATTGCGGTTTCAGCAGTCTAAGGGTAAAGAAACTCAAACTCCTACCTTGCGGTAGAAGTCGGAGAATTTTCCCGGCATCAGGGCGAACCAGGCCCTCGATTACAGGATCACGGGCAGTCAACATCCATGTGTGCGGCTTGACCAGGGGTGTAGGCTTGGTAGCGTTGTCAGATGGGCGGGTACTGAATCAGTGGGGAGGTGGGGGATCGTGACCAGACGACGGGCGACGTTCCGGATTGGGCGAACACTGGCCGCCACCGTGTTGCTTATCTTCGGAACGCTACTTTCGCTCGAAGGCGTCATCTACTTCTGGGCCGATTCAACGATTTTTTCCTCCGGTCACTTTGCTGGGCTCGCAGTGCAGGCGACGAAGCAGCCGGCGGTAAAGACGGAGATCAGCCGGCTGCTAGTCAATGAGGCGGTGAAGCCAAACCCCAAAAACTTAACCTGCCGCCA
>JBBRGK010000458.1:0-3428 GCA_038240805.1 Dehalococcoidia bacterium
CGAGGCGAGGTTCTGCGGGTCGCAGGTGGCGTAGATACGGTGCAGGCCGGCCTGGCGGAAGCCGGCCTCGATCACGGTGCGCGCCGCCTCGGTCGCGTAGCCCTGCCCCCAGGCGGCACGGCTGAAGACGTAGCCGATATCGCCCTCGCGGTTCTCGATCGAGCGGATGCGCAGACCGCAGGCGCCGAGCACCCGGCCGTCCGCTTTGCGCACCACCGCCAGCGAGTACATCATGCGGGGCTGCTCCGCCGCCTGCGCGAGTGTTCGCTGGATGAAGGCTCGCGTCTGCGCTTCGTCGTTCGGGCCCCACTGCAGGAAGCGCACGACCTCCGAGTCGGAGGCCCATTCATGGGCCGCTGTCCGGTCAGCTTCAACGAAATCGCGGAGCAGCAGGCGCTCGCTTTCGAGCGGCAGGCGCAGAGCTGAAAGCACGGTATTCTCCTTTGGCCGAACAATAGGGTACACGTTTGCCCCTACTTTTGATCGGGTACACAACCAGTTATCCGCGCGGGGCCGCCACCGCCACTGCGGTATACTCCGACGATATCCGGCTGCCGGCAACCTAGCGGCTCTCAGCGGAGCGCCCTGCATGCATCCTCGCCTCAGCGGTCTCTGGCAAAACGACGACTTCCTGAAGCTGTGGGCGGGACAGAGCATCTCGATGCTCGGAACACAGATCAGTCTGCTGGCGCTGCCTCTTGCGGCAGTGCTGACGTTGCACGCGACCCCCGCTCAGATGGGGCTGCTGACTGCGGCGGGGACGTTGCCGGGACTGCTGGTTGGGCTCTTTGCCGGCGTATGGGTAGACCGCCATGGACGGCGGCCGCTGCTGATCAGCACGAACCTGGGCCGAGCACTGGTGCTGCTCGTGGTGCCAGCTGCGGCGCTGATGGGCCTGTTGCGAATCGAGTTGTTGTACGCGGTGGCGCTGGCGAGCGGCCTGCTCGGCGGCTTGCTTGGCACGGTGCTCGGGGTGCGCGGCGCGCTTGGTGTTGCCGTCGCCGGACTGGGGCTGTCATCGGTGATCATCGTCTGCTCGCCGCTGCGTGTGCTGCGCGAGCAACCGTCGCTGATCGACCGTGAGAGTGCGCAGGTCATGGCGCTCGAGCCCGTGTAGGGGGGAGCCTTGCGGCCGGCGGGCAGAAATTTGTCAACCAAGAAATGGCTGTCAAATTACTGAATTAGTGCCAGACCACATGCCGGCTGAAAGCTCGATCAGAGCGGCTGCAACCGCGGCTGGATCGACGAGCATGTGGAAGTGGCCGGCTGGGTCTGCGGGCGCACCTCCTCGAGCAGCCGCTGCCGGAGCCGGGCGTCCGGCAGGATCGGACGCAGATGCTGGTCCGCCCACTCGGGGAAGCGCCCTCCTGCTGCCAGGTGCGTGCGCAGCTGTGCAGCGAACTCCGGCGCCTCAAGGTCCATCATTCCCAGCCGGGTCAGCCCGTCGCGGTGAATGCCCGCGTCAACGAAGATATATCCCGCGACCAGACGCCCCAGTGCCTGCCTGTTCGCTGGCAGCAACGCCGCCGCACCCCAGTCCATCGAAACAACCCATTACAGTACTGCCGAATAGTGATACCACCCCATTGCCCGGCGACGTTGACAGAAGGAAGAGCGATCTAGTGCTCGGAACCGCATCCGGTCTGGCGCTTACCTGCGGGATTAACGCATATCTGCCACTGTTTGTGCTCGGCGTATTGAGCCGCACGGGCACCATCAGCCTGCAGCCGGGCTTCTCCTGGCTGCTCGCGCCAGCGGTGCTCGCTGGCCTGTTAGTATTGGCGTTGGTTGACCTCGTGGCCGACAAGATCCCCGTGCTGGACCACGCCTGGGATATTCCGCACACGGTTGCCCGGCCGATCGCCGCGATCCTTTGCGTCGCGGCGGTGCTCGATACGAATTCGGATATCACGCGCACACTGGTCGCCCTCCTCGGAGGTGCGCTCGGCGGCTCCGTCCACACAGGCAAAGCGGCAGCCCGGCTGGCATCGAGCAGTGGTGGCGGTGGGCTGCTCTCCTTACCGATCAGTATTGCCGAGGATCTGGCAGTCATCGTGCTGCTGGTTCTCTCCTTTGCAGCGCCTGCGGTGACGCTCGCGCTTGGCGTGATTGCACTCGCGCTGTTCCTCTGGTTCGCGCCTACCCTCTGGCACGTACTCCGCTTGCAGTGGCATGTGATGCGGGGCGTTCTGAGGTCGCTTACCGGGAGCGGCGCGACGCTTTCTCCCGAAAGCATCCGTCAGCACTCGTTGTTTCAGCTACCCGACTGGGCATTGAGCGCCGTCAACGGGATCACGGGGCCGGATGACCCACCGCGTTCCGCCCTGCAGGTCACCGTTCGTGGGCTAAAGGTGCCCAGGCATGCCTGGCTCGTCATCACCGAAAAGCGCATTGTGCTTGCCGGCCGCACGCTTACTCATGTGGTCAAGCTGCACGAACTACCGCTGCTGTACATTCGCGTGGCGCAGCTCCGGCGGGGCTGGCTCTTCCCGAGCCTGAATCTGCTGGACCTGGATGGAAAGCGGCTGCGCATCGACATGATCGATGCGCCCGAGCTGCTCGTTCAGGATGTTGCCGCCGCAACTCTCGCCAGCCTTCCGCCCGATGCGCGTAACAGCATCTCCGATCCGCCATCGGGTGTCCGGCGTATCGGCTAATTCTCCCCTCGCCAGCAGACGACCTGTTGGAGCATAGGAGCGGCGTAATGAGCTTTTTCGGCAAGGTGAAGCAGGCAACCGGAATCGGGCTCGATGGACCGAGCAGCTACAGTCGCGCCTTCGAGAAGGGCGTTCTCCTGGGGAACTGTTCCGGTGCGGCCGGGATGTTTCGCGACGCTGCCTCCAAGCTCGAGCGAGAGGGCGATTCGCTGCTCGCAGCGCGTGCACGGGCAAATTCGTTTCTCTATGCGTTCCTCGCAAAGCCAGACGCAAGTATGCTCGCGCCCCTGCGAGATGCCCTGGTACAGGTGCCAGAGATTGAACAGATCGGCTCACAGTCCGAGTTCATGCAAACTGCGCCCCTCGCGGAGGAGCTAAACGTTCGCATTGTCGAGAGTCAGATCCCCGAATCACCGCCGTACGCTGCCGTCACGGGACACGATCGGGCCAAAAAGGCGATGGAAACGATCCTTGATCGACAACTCGTCCTCTACCGAATAGCGCCGCTGCCAGGAGAGGGTCCGCTGGTCGATAGCGCCACAGGCCGTTACTACTGGCACCACGGCATGAGCAGTTACAACTCCGCCCTGGCCAATCGGGCGAGCAGCCCGTCCGAAGCAGCCAACTACGCCGTTGCGGCGGCGCAGGCGTTCCAGCAGTGCGGTGACAACGAGCGCCGAGCAGCGGTCGAGCAGATGGCGATCAACCTGCAGGTGCGCCGTACCTGCTGGATCTGTCATCGCGAGATGCAGGGGCTTGGCATGTTTATCG
>JBBRGK010000459.1:0-3418 GCA_038240805.1 Dehalococcoidia bacterium
CGAGCCGGACCGAGTCAGTGCGCGTCGGCGCGCAACGAGGTCTCATCGCTCTCTAGCAGCCGGTATCATGGTCCTCGGGCGCGCTGCATCAGAAACGGCGCCGTCTGCAAGAAGCCGATCAGGCGTACTGCACCCGATACGACGCCGTCTGCCAGGAGCAACAGGATGTCCGATCCGGGAGCGAGCCTCAGCGTAATGGCTGACGAGGAGACGTTTGCACGGCTGAAGGCTGTGGGCGCAATTCCGGTGCTAAGCTTCGAGGACCTGGCGACCGCCCGGCAAGTCACCGACATCCTGATCGCCGAGTCTCTGCCGGCGATCGAAGTGACGTTCCGTACGAAAGCTGCCACAGAGGTCATCGCCGGTCTGCGCCGCTCGCATCCAGGCCTGCTTGTCGGCGCGGGAACATTACTCTCAGCCAGCCAGGTTGAAGCCGCCGTCGAGGCCGGTGCCGGGTTCGGCGTCGCACCGGGGCTGACCGAGGCGGTGCTGCATGCTGCGCGTATGCATCAACTTCCGTTCGTGCCCGGCGTGGCAACTCCAACCGAGATCGAACGCGGTCTGTCGTTTGGGCTGAAGCTGCTGAAATGGTTCCCTGCGGAGTCGCTCGGCGGAGCACGCGGCCTCGCGCAGACTACGGCTCCTTACCTGCACACGGGTTTGCAGTTTATGCCGACCGGGGGCATCAACGGCCAGAGTGCACCGGAGTACCTGCGCCTGCCCTTCGTGCTTGCCGTTGGCGGCTCATGGATGATTCCAGCCACGGCGCTGAAGGTCGGGGACCGGGACGTGATAGCTGCGGCGGTTCGAGAAGCAGTGGCGATTGTTCGGGACGCGCGTGAAGCACGAGAGCATTAATCTCTTGCGGTGGATCTCGCCGCCTGCAGGTCGCAACAACCTGTTGAACTACTGCTTCATCAACTGATCAAGCTCTTCGAGCATGGCGCGCTGCTTCGGCTGGGCGAAGTGCTCGCGCGCCGGGGCAAGCAACCGCACGAGCGCGTCCGTCACCCCGGCTTTGAGGTCCATCGGGTGCAGGCTGCCGCTCCGGTAGGCATCCGCTACTGCGTCGAAACTATCGAAGCCCACCGGGCCGCCGTTGTCGGACGTGCGGTCGATCGCCAGCGCGGCACCCGGCTCGTTGAAGATCAGGTACTTAGTCCAGTCGAGCACCGGGTTGAAGTCCACCTCGCCAGGCGGGCAGAACGCCTTGCGGATCTTGGTGCGGATCTCGTCCTCACTGTCGTGGATGAAAATCGCGGACGTGGGATCCGATTTGCTCATCTTCATCGAAGCCCAGAAGTCCTGCAGATTTTCGGTTGGCGGCGGCCACATCGCCGGCTTGCGCAGGCCGAGAAGAAGGTGGTGATGGATAGCGATCGGTTTGATCTGTTCACCGGCGGCGTTGCGCAGGGGGTTGGTGCGGATCTGCAACGCCGTGTCGCGGGCGATCACATGCGCTTTTCGCTGGTCCAATCCTGCCTGAGCCAGCTTGACGTTCATCGCAAAAATGTCCGCCACCTGCATCGCCGGGTAGATGAGCTTGGCAAAGTCCACACCCTCGCCCTCTTTGCGGCCGAGGATCGTGATGCTGCGCTGCATACGCGCCAGCGAGGTGTTCTTGCTGACGTCGATCATCGTGCCCCAGTAAGCATCATTGTCGTGGTACAACTCGCTGCCGAGCACGAACTTCAGTTTCTCCGGGTCGCGCCCGAAGCACTTGAGCGATGCTTTCATGCCCTCTTTGAAGTAACTCACTGCAACCCGCTTGATCACCTCCCGATCGCTGCCCAGCTTCTCGTTGATCCAGGTGTGCCAGTCGGCCAGGAAAATTGAGCAGTCGATGCCCGCATCCATAAAATCGCGGACCTTGGACATGCACATCAACCCGGTGCCGATGTGGATCTTGCCGGAGATTTCGAAGCCGATGTAGTGCTGGATCGGCTCTCCGGTGGCGAGCAGCTTTTCCAGGTCCGAAGCCGTAAGAATCTCTTCGACGTTGTGGCTGATTAACGCCATGCGTCGGCTGATATCAGGTGCAATCGTCACGCAGCTATCCTCGGCAGATCTGGTCCACGGACCGCAACTTGCAAGTTGTGGATGTGAAGGCACTGAAGGTGTCACATACAAACACTCGCGGCGGGCCGCTTTCAGTGTACCGTTCGCCCGTCGCGCGATGGCAAGCAGCGCCCTGTCACGCGTCGACCAGGTCCGCAGCACGCTCATGCAAAACCCCGCCCTCCAGCACGAGCAGGCGGGTGCCGAACCGCCGGATGAAGTAACGGTCGTGCGAGACGGCAAGCACGGTGCCGCCAAACCCGGCGAGCGCCTCCTCGAACCGTTCCCGGCTGAGGATGTCCAGATGGCTGAGCGGCTCGTCGAGCACCAGTAGATTGACGCCTCGAAGAATCAACCGTGCCAGGGCGAGCCGGGAGCGCTGGCCGTAGCTGAGGGAGCGCACGCTGGTGAAAACCTCGTCACCCGTGAAGAGAAAGCGGTGCAGGTACGTGCGCGCCTCCGTTTCACCAATCGCGGCGGCAGCGCGGATCTCCTCCAGCGGCGTGCGATCGAGGTCAACCGTCTCCTGCTGCTGTGACAGATAGCCGGGGACGACGCCGCTGCCCAGTCGAACGTAGCCCGAAACCGGGGCCGACTCTCCGAGCAGCAGTCACAGCAGCGTCGTTTTGCCCGTCCCGTTAGCTCCGGTCAGTAGGACGCGCTCACCGTGCCGGACAACCAGGTCCAGCCCCTCGAACAGCCGGCGCGCACCGAACGCAAGATGGACACCCTGTGCCTCGGCCACAATGTCGCCAGCACGTTCCACCTCGACGATGTCCGGCTTCATCCCCCAGGTCAGCTTCGGCTTTTCGACCTTCTCGTTCGATTCCAGCAGCTTCTCCAGCTTCCGTTCGCGAACTTTGGCGGTACGAGCCACCTTCTTGCCAATGCGACGGTGGTAGTCGTTCTTGCTGGTGGAGTCGAAACGCGCTGCATGCTGCTTCACATTGCGAATGTCCTCCTGTACCCGCGCGATTAGCTCCTGCTGGCGTTGGAATGCATCGGCCTGAGTGTCGCGCTCCCGCTCTCGCTCCGCCATGTAGGCGGTGTAACCACCGGCAAAACGACGTGCCCTGTGCGTCACCGGATCGATCTCAATCACCGCATCCGCGACGGCGTCGATGAATGCACGGTCGTGCGAGGCAAGCAAGAGCGGGCCGGCATACGAGATCAGCAAACGCTCCAGCCAGTCAAGCGCGGCCAGATCAAGGTGATTGGTCGGTTCGTCGAGCAACAAGAGTGAACCCGGGCGGCCAAGGAGGTCAGCGAGCCCAAGCTTCGTCCGCTCACCGCCGCTCAGCTGCTCGGCCGGCTGCTCCGGATTCAACTCTTCGACGCCCAACCCCCGCAATATCTCCTC
>JBBRGK010000460.1:0-3414 GCA_038240805.1 Dehalococcoidia bacterium
CGGCGTGGACCAGATAGCGCTCGCTCTCGGACATCAGCCGGAGCCGAGCGGCTGTTTTTCGACTGCCATCGAAAGAGAGATACCCAGGCTGCTGCCATCGCCGAAATAGTCGAGAATCGGCTCCGGCTGATGTCCGAGAGCGAGCGCTATCTGGTCCACGCCGTTGCGCCGCAGATAGGTGAGCATGTGCTCGAGGAACGGCCGGCCGAGAATCGGCACCATCGCCTTTGGCGTGGAGTACGTTAATGGTCTCAGCCGGGTTCCTTCGCCACCGACAAGGATGATTCCGCGCATCCGGCACCTCAGAACTATGCTTGACAGCCGGCGGAGGCGTCAGGCTCTGCCGACGTGCAGCGCGACGCCAGCCGGACCGACGAGACGAAAGCGTGCTGCCTCGAACCCGGCTGAGAGGATCGCTGTACGCAGTTCTGTGGCGCTAAGAAAGCGTTCCACCGACTGCGGCAGGTAAGAGTACGCCCCAGGGTCTCCGGAGATGCGTCGCCCGAAGAACGGAACCAGATGCTTCAGGTAGTTCGCCGTGAGCCGCGCGAACAGACCCCCGTCCTGCCGGGTGATCTCGAGGCAAACAAAGCGCCCGCCCGGCCGCAACACGCGGTGAGCCTCGGTGAGCGCGGCGGGTACGTCCGGCACGTTGCGCAACATGAACGCCGTCGTCACTGCATCAAAGCTCGCATCCCGAAAGGGCAGAGCTGTTGCGTCGGCGAGACCGAACGAAACCCACCCGCCTCGCGGTCTGGCGGCCGCAAGGCGGAGCATCGGCAGCGCAAGGTCGAATCCGGCAACGAGGCCAACACCGGGTTCTCTGGCGAGCGCGAGCGCGAGGTCACCTGTACCGGTGCCGATATCGAGGAAGTCATGGCCGCCGCCGGCCATCGCCTCTCGCACAGCCAACCGACGCCAGCGCTGATCGAAACCGCCAGTCATAATCCGGTTCAGAAGGTCGTAGCGCCCGGCGATGCGGCCAAACATCGTGCCGATGAGGCGGGTCCGCTCGCGGCTGTCGCTGGTCGAAAGAGTCACGCATACTCCGCCCGGCCTAGATAGCTCTGGCGCTCCATATCGTGTCTCGATGCTACCGGCTCGTCGGCGGCGGGTCTATCGCGGCTGATCGGTTTACGCGCCCTCGATCGCCCGTCCGAGCGCCTGCGTGGCACTGCGGCCGGAGACCGTCTGGAGGGCGAGGTCGCGCAGGTTCTTGAGTGAGCGACGTGCATCGCGGCCAATCAGCAGGCGCACTAGAAAGCCGGGCGCCTTATGTTCGGCGTCCGTGTCGATTTCAAAGCGGGTGGTGAGACGTGTGCCCTTCTTCGTCGGCTCAAAGGCGAAGCTGCGTTCACCCGGCGGAAAGATCGGCAGCGTGGCTTCGTCGATCGCCATTGCCGATCGCACCAGCACGTCGAAACAGGTGACCTCGGCTTCGGAGACGCACCGCGCGAAGGGCGTGCGCCAGGTAATTGTGGCCTGGGTTCCCGGCGCCTGCTCGCCATGGACGGTCATGTTGGCGACTCGGACATCCCACTGTTTTCGGGTTTCGGGGTCATGCACCAGGCGCCAGACGAGTTCGCGCGGGGCCTGGATTTCGATTGAGCGCTTTACGTGCATCGGGTATTCGTCCTTAAAAGACTACGGGAGACTGTGGTAGATTGCAGAAAGGTGGCGCAATGTAATTGTAACATCTAGGTTGCCAGAATGCCAGTCTCCCATATTGGCAGCCCCGCTTATCGCATCGCAGCCATTTTCGGGGCCGCATGACGCCGATACGCTCGCTACACTGGATGCAGAATTCTGTCAGGGCGCGGCCGGAAGCGCCCGGAAACGCGATGCCGGGTGATTCGACTCGTGGCGCTGGATGTGGATGGAACCCTGATCGGCTCGCAGCCTGAAATCAGCCGGGCCACGATCGATACCGTGCGGGCGGCAGTCGCAGCGGGCGTCATTGTCACTCTCGCCACCGCGCGCTCGTTCCACAGTGCGCGCCGCGTCGCAGAAACGCTCGGCTTAAATACGCCGCTGATCGTGCATGCGGGCGCGCAGGTCAAAGACCTGGTGACGGAACAGACGATATACGAGTGCCCGCTGCCCCTGGACTGTGCCGTTGCAATCGCTGCATTCTGCGACGAGCACAGTTTGCAGATCAGCGTGCCGCTCGGTGATGTTTCGTATTTGCGGCTTCACCGCGAAAGCGGACGGTGGCCGGCTCACGTGCGTATGCCGGAGCGGATCGCACCGATGATTACCAGCGCTCCCCTGTCGATCTGGATTCCTGGTGAGGCAGCGATCGATGCGGTGCTCGAGCGTTTCGCTTTGCAATTCGCCGGTCGGGTGCTGTTCTCACGGGCCTACAACGGGGATGGCTCGACGGTCCTTGCGCTCACCTCGTCGGAGGCGAACAAGGGAACCGGGCTGTCGGCGCTGTGCACTGCTCTCGGCGTGGACCCGGCCGAGGTGATGGCCGTAGGGGATGCCGACGTAGATCTGCCGATGTTCAAGCTGTCTGGCCTTTCAGTGACGCTCGCAAACGCGGCACCGGAGGTGCAGGCGCTCGCTGACGTGGTCGCACCGCATGTCGATGATGATGGCGCAGCCTGGGCGATCCGGCAGTTCGTACTCAATGCGGGGAAGGATTAAATCTGGCTCCGGCGCGCTGCCGGCCGCTGGCCCTGTTCAACCGACCTCGTGTCTGGTCGGTGTCCCTGGCTGCGGCCGGCGGTGGGTTGAATAAATAGTTGCGGCACCGCGTTCTTACGCCTCGGCGCCGACCAGAACCTTGCCCTTGGAACGCGCCCGTTCGTGCATCTTGAGCTGGCGTTTGCGGAGTCGCAGCGCCCTGGGCGTCACTTCAAGCAGTTCATCCGGGGCGAGGAAGTCCAGCGACTGCTCCAGCGAAAGCTCGATCGCGGGCGTCAGCTTCACTGACATATCCGACGAAGCTGCGCGAATGTTCGTCTGCTTCTTTGCTTTGCAAACATTGACCGTCAGGTCGCTGTCACGGCTGTTGAGCCCGACAACCATGCCTTCGTAGACGGCGACGCCGGCTTCGATAAACGTGTCGCCTCGCTCCTGCGCGTTATTGAGCCCGTACGTCAGGGCAACGCCGTCCTCGGCCGCGATCAGAACACCGTTACGTTCGCCGCCAATCACGCCACGCATCGGCTCGTAGCCGATCAGCAGGCTGCTCATCGTGCCTTCGCCACGGGTGGCGGTCAGGAAGGCGTTGCGGAAGCCGATCAGGCCACGGGTCGGAATGCTGAACTCGAGCCGGACGTTGTTGTGGCCGTCGTTCTGGAGATTGACCATCTGGCCCTGGCGCTTGGCAAGTGATTCGGTCAGGAAACCGACGTGGGACTCCTGCGCATCAATTACCAGATGCTCGACCGGCTCCATCTGCTTGCC
>JBBRGK010000461.1:0-3412 GCA_038240805.1 Dehalococcoidia bacterium
ACAACGATGACCGCGTCAACCGCAAAGAATGCCTCGATCGGCACCGCACTATCAACAAGCGCTGTACGTCGAAGCTTGAATACGATGAAGAACGGCGCCAGCAGCAGAGTGAACACCAGCAGCCACAGCACGACGGCGTGCAGGCCGATCGCGACCCCTGTCAGTAGAAGCAACGGCACATCGCCCCCAGCCACGACAACGGCGTCTGCCGGTAACCTCTTGTGTTGGCGGTACCACCGTCCGTAGAGATACTGCGCGACGCCGACGAAAAGGAAGACGACGGCGCCCGGCAGCATCGCCTCGAGGTGGCCGTCCTGTACGGACAGGACGAGCGCAAGAACAGCGCCCAACTCAGGAAGCCACGGCCGGTACGAGTCACTGAACGCATCGATCTCGCCCATCCAGAGCAGGAAGAACAGTGCGACCAGAACCGAGGTGGCAATACCACGGGCCAGGATCAGGGTCAGGATCCCGGCAACCGCAACATCGAGCCCCAGTGCGCTACGAGATCCGAAGCGTGGCACGACGCCGCTCCAGTCGGCGGAGGCGAGATCGCTCTGCCGCAGTTTACGGACGACGAATGCAAGCGCCACCCCTAAGGCGGCGGCGAGCAGCGGTGTCACGGCGTACGCTTAGGTTCGAGCAGCACGACCTGGGTTACACCGGTGAGAGCGGCGCGGTTGACGCTGAGCTTGGGTTTCATCTCACCAACCTCGAAGCCAAGCTCCTTGATCACCTTATCGGCGGCTTTACGCAGCGAAACTGCGTCGGACCCGTCTGAGGTGTACGGAATGATCATGGCGGGGGATAGCTTGCCGACGACCGACGCAACGGCATCCGGCTTTAGCGCCGCACGCGCACCAACCGGTACCATCAAGATGTCCAATGAGCCGATCTCCTCAACCTCCGCGTCATCCAGGGCGTGTCCCAGGTGACCGAGGTGTCCGATGAGGAACCGATCGATCTCAATGACCCAAATGAGGTTACGCTCGGCGGAAGGACCGGCGGCTTCAACGTACGAGCGGTGGGCAGAGAGCAGTACACCGGAGGTCTCGAACTCGCCGGGGAACGCGAACACATGCTCGATGGGCACCCGCACACGCGGAGGGCACTCGCCGCCCGGCTCACTGAGCAGCGCAATGTCCGCATCCTGAGTCATGACTCCGGGGGTCGGAGAGATCAGGACGGCGACATCCTTGGACTTGAGCTTAAAACAGGTCTCGCCGACGTAGGTGATGTCCATTGATCTTACCTTGCCCGCGAAATGGGCGCCCTAGCGCTGGGGCTTGGGGGTCGCGCTCTCACCGTATGGCCCGTGATAACCGGTGTACTCCTCGCGCTGGGCGAGCGTCACATCGATGAGCTTGGCATTCTCACAGAAGGCGCGGGCCAACGTGGGATCAAACTGGGAGCCGGCACAGCGCGCAATCTCTGCGACGGCGGCATCCATAGGACTTGCCTTCTTGTAGGGGCGCGGCGAGGTGATCACCTGATACGCGTCGATGATCGTGGTGATGCGCGCGACCAGCGGGATCTGCTCTCCCACGAGCTGGTGTGGATAGCCCTTACCATCCCAGCGCTCGTGATGGTGCAGTACGCCCGGAAGCAAGCGCTCGGCGATCGGCAGACCGCGCACGATTTTCGCGCCTAGCTCGGGGTGCTTCTTCATGATCGTCCATTCGTCGGGATCGAGCGGGCCCTCTTTCAGCAAGATGCTGTCGCGGATGCCGATCTTGCCGATGTCGTGGAGCAGACTGGACATGCGTAGGCTGTCGAGCGTGAACGGATCCAGGTTGAGGCTGCGCCCGAACACCACCGCCAGCTGCGATACCGCCTCAGAGTGGCCCTTGGTCCCGGCGTCTTTAGCCTCGATCGCGGTGGCCAAACTTGCGACAGCCTCGAAGTAGCTGCCCTGCAGACTCTTGTACAGGCGCATGTTGGAGATCAGATGCGCGGCCTGGCGAGCCGCGAGCTGCAGAGCGCTCTGCTCGTTAGCCTCAAGCCGCGCACCCGTCGGGTTGCGCACGTACAGAAGGGCGAGCTCGTGGTCTACCTCGAACGGTACCAGCGTGACCTCGCACGGTCCTAGATCGCGCAGCCACGTGAAGGGTAAGGTGCGCTCCTTGGTAGGGTCGCCCGAGAACGTTTCGCCCTCGCCGAAATCGTGGCGCAGTGAGGGTGGTAGCACGCCGGTCTCGCCGCCGCTGACGTTGAACCCTGGCTGCAGCACAAAACGGCCAGTGCCGTCACCAAGAACGAAGGCGCAGGCTTCCGCCCGAACAAGCTCGGCTACGAAGTTGGCGAGCTGGCCTAACACCCAGCCGTGACGCTCGACGCGCGGATCGATCGTATTCATGGAGGTGAGAAGTTCGATCTCCTCCTGGCGCGCATGCAGCTGGTGGCGCAGACGCCTACCGTCCAGTAGCAAGGTTGCCAGCTCTGCAAAAGGCGTGAGCAACGGCAGATCGTGCGTAGACCAGGCGGCGGCAGACGTGAACGATACGAAAGACAGAACCCCGACCAGTCCTCGCTCGCTCAGCAGGGGTAGGCAAAGTAAGCTGCGCGGCGCCGGACCCTGCGCAAACTGCACGACACCTGCGGCAAGGTCGGCGTCACCGACCACGATCCCCGCCCCGCTCTCAGCAACCTGGCCGACGACGCCCTCACCGAGCGCGAAGCTGGCCCGGCCACCGTGAGGTGATAGTGATGTCTGGATATTGGCGAGGCGTCCGCTGCCGTGGTCGTAGCGAAACAGTGCAACTTCGTCTGCACCTGAGAGCGTGGCGGCCTCCGCAAACAGCAGCTCGAGAGCGGGACCTGGCTCGGCGACCAGATTGGATGCGCGCACGATCCGCGCGAGCGCCTCGTGGCGGGTCAGATCAGCTTTTGCTCCGTGGTCCACGTACCATGAATGGCCGAAAGGTGCCCGTACAGGCAAGACCGAGAGCTAAACGCTAGGGCCGGAGGGCGCGGGAAAGGCCACATCTGCGGAAATGCTCAGAAGAGGGGCCAGAGCATCCTCAGGCAGCTCCAGGTCAAGGAGCGGGTACTCGAGCATATTGGCCACGCGCACAAGACTCGGTGCCAGCAGCCGACGCAGGTAGATCACACCCTGTAGATGGTCGCACTCGTGCTCGACCAGGCGGGCGTAGAAGCCGTGCACGGTAGTCACGTGGGGAGTGCCTGACAGATCCTGGTAGCGCAGGGAGAGACTTTCCAGGCGCGCCACGGTTCCGAAGAATCCCGGTAGCGAAAGACAGCCCTCAGTCCCGAGCAGAAGCGGACTACCGGGCACGGTCTCAATTTCCGGATTTACGCACAGGGTCGCCGCACCGGAACCGTCCAGGTCAGCTGCAAATACGGCGTCATTCCACCCTACCTGGTTGGCCGCCAGGCCGGCAGCGTCGGGATG
>JBBRGK010000462.1:0-3407 GCA_038240805.1 Dehalococcoidia bacterium
GCCAGAATCAGCGAAACAGCGACGATGCCGACCGAACAGAGGAACACCCGGTGGATAGCCTCCGCGATCGCCGTCTGCTGCGCGTGCCGCGCGTCGGCCAGCAAGGCAGTGCCGCCAGGCTGGGCGAGGATCTCCGTCCGCACAAGGTCGAAGGTCTGCTGGTCCAGCGACAGGGTTGGATCTTCGAAGCGTTTCAGCGTAGCGGCCGCCACCACCGTCCGCGTGGTGGGCGAGATATCGTGGTGGAACTGAGCCTGGAAGGTCGTGGTCAGCAGGACACCGAACAGCGCTGTGCCCAGGACGCCGCCGATCTGCATGAAGAACTGCCGCGAGCTGGTTGCGACCCCGAGGAAGCGGTGCGGCACCGCGTTCTGAATCACGACCGACATCGTCGGCATCGTCAGGCCACCGCCCAGCCCCAGCAGGATGACGAAGACGCTCAGGTGCCAGATCGGTGTGGTGGCCGAGAGGGTCAGCATCAGGAACATGGAGGCAAGCGTTAGCACGACGCCGATGATCGTCAGCCGCTTGTAGCGGCCAGTGCGGGAGAGAATCTGTCCGCCGACGATGCTGGTGATGAGCAGGCCCAGCGATTGCGGCGTGGTCACCAGTCCGGATGAGGTGGCCGAAGCGCCGAGCGCCACCTGCAGGAAGGTGGGCAAATACGGCATCGCACCCATCATTGCAAGGCCAACGCTGAAGACGAGCAGGTTGCCGACCAGGAACTCGCGGTTGCGGAACAGGTGGAAGGGGATGATCGGCTCCAGGTGGTGCATTTCCTGGTAGACAAACGCGGCCGTGCCAGCAGCGGCAAGTGCGACGAGCGCCAGCGTGATCCCACTCGTCCAGCCGTTCTGCTGGCCCGACCAGGCAAGCGCGAGCAGGCCGCTGGTGGTGGCGATCGAGAGCAGCACGGCGCCGGCGAAGTCGATGCGCGGCCGCCGGTCACTGCGGACGAGGGGCAGGGTGTACCAGATCGCGGGCAGTGCCACGGCCCCAACCGGGACGTTCAGATAGAACACCCAGCGCCAGCTCGCGTGATCGGTGAGCAGCCCGCCTATCGTCGGGCCGATCACGCTGGCGAGGCTGAACGTGCCGGTGAACAGACCCATGTACTTGCCGCGCTCTGCCGGCGGGAAGATATCGCCGATCGTCGCGAACACGGACGAAAAGATAATGCCGCCGCCGACACCCTGCAGCCCGCGGAAGACGATCAGCACCCCCATGTTCGGCGCAGCGCCACAGCCGGCCGAGGCGACGAGGAAGATCAGCATGCCGGCCAGCAGGAACGGCTTGCGGCCGTGGATGTCCGACAGTTTGCCGACCAGCGGAATCACGACCGTCGAGGTCAACATGTAGGTCGTGAAGACCCATGACAGCAGGTGAAAGCTGCCCAGGCTGGCGACGATTTTCGGGGCTGCCGTCGCCATGATCGTCTGGTCGAGCGCCCCCATGAACATCGCCGTCATCAGGCTGGCCAACAGCAGCCACTTCTGGCGCGGCGCCAAAATCTCTCCCAGCGGGCGGTCGATCATCGAACTCACGGGCATCCTCGCAGGTATGGGGTAAGCACAGGCAGGTATCGTCCCGCAGTGCGCGAACGTTGTGCAGTTCAGGAGCAGCCGCTAGCGGCACGACCCGGCGCCGCGTTTTAGACATCATACGGCACCGGCGAGTGACGATGGCACCCGCTGGCACGCGATCAGATCGCGTAGTATTACCAGCGACTGAATCACCTATCAACCGCCTTTGAATCACCGAGGAGCCCAGCTCCAACGCAGTGCTGTGCAGAGAAAGACAGGGACGGCCATTCACGCGCAACCGCTCCTGATCACGCGGCCCGGAGCCAGAACGCCCGCCCGGGTGCGGCCGCGGCCGGCGGGGCGTTTCGAATCGCGAGCGCCATCGCTGCCGCGGATACGACGCGAGCACCTGGGCCTTTTTGTTATGGCCTTCGTGTTCTATGCGGCCGTTGGCGTGGTGAGCGTCCGTGTCCTGAACTCCTACGACCCGGACGGCCTGGCGCGGATTGTGCGGGCGCAAGGGATGCTCTTCGGCCACGACCCCCACGTTGGCGCCATCGGCTTCGTTCAGCCCCCTCTGCCGGTCCTGGTGGAGCTGCCGTTCGTGCTCCTGCTGCGGCCGCTCGGGCAGGTGCTGCTGGCAGGGGTCGCCGTGAGCGCCCTCTTCGGCGCACTGCTGCTCGCGCAGGTGAATGCGCTGCTGTGTCGGTTCGGCCTGCCGCGGGGGTGGCGGCTTGCCTGGCTGCTGCTGTTCGCGGTCCATCCCCTGATACTGCGCGATTCCGCTCTGGGCCTCTCCGAGGCGCCGTTCCTTGCTTTCATCCTGCTTTCGCTCAACGGCTTCCTGGCCTGGCAGCAGGAGCAACGCATCTCGCGGCTGATCGTGGCCGCAATCGCCGCCTCGCTGGCGTTCTACTGCCGCTACGAGGCACTGGTCTGGATCATCGCGATGACCCTGGCGGTGGGCTGGGAGTTTTTCCGCCGCGACCGCGCCGCCTGGTGGTCGCCCGCGCAGGCGACGATGCTATTCTTCCTCGTCATCCCCGCGCAGGCGGTCGCGCTCTGGCTGCTGGTGAGTCTGCTGTTTACGGGCAACCCGGTCAACTTCCTCACTGGCCCGGGCGCGATTCGGGGTGCGACGAACACGGCCCGGCTCGCCGGCGCAACGCAGCCGTTTGCGTCCGCATATGGCTCGGCCTGGGACACGCTGCTGCTGCTCGGACAGCAGATCGCAGACGTGGCTCCGCTGCTGATTCCAGCCACGGCGCTGTATGGGCTGCTCGTCGCGCGGCGCCGGAAGGGCGGTGCGCTGCTGCTGCTGGTGTATGCGCTGATCGCGTTTATCGGTGTACTGGCTCTGAGCGGGCTGCTGCCGCCGTTGCCGCGCTTCTTCACCTGGCTGGTGCCTGCCGGGCTGATCCTGGCTGCGGACTGCTACTCTGCGGTGGCTTCGGGCATCCAGCGTCGCACCATCGCTGCGACGGCCGTCCTGTTGCTGCTCGTGCCGGTGCTGCGGCTGGGCGTCGCGGCCTGGCCCCAGACCGATGGACCATTGCTCAAGCGTATCGCGGCGGCCAGCATTGCACAGCCCCGGCTGAGTGGCGCACCAGCGGACTCCGGTTCGCTCTCGGGCTACCGCGAGGTTGCTGCCTATCTTGATCCGGAGCCGTCGGGGACGCTGACCCTGCTGGATGCCTCGCCGGGCGGCGCCATCGCGCTGTTTGCCCGCCGCCCGCAGGACCTCGTGATGACTGCTGATCGGGACTTCGTGCGACGCCTGCGGACACCGGGCAGCACGCAACGCCTGCTGGTGCCGGACCCCGCGTCGGAAGCGGCGGCCGGTTCAGATGTGCTTAAACAGTACCCCGACCTGTACGATCAGGG
>JBBRGK010000463.1:0-3391 GCA_038240805.1 Dehalococcoidia bacterium
TGCATGGCGGTACTCTGGTGCGACAGGTTCGGCGCCGGTGTCATGTACAGGATTCCATCGATCACCTCATAGCGGTTGCCATCGGCGGGAATCGCGGCATAGTGCTCATAGGTCCAGCAGCCCTGCGCCGGACCGGGAACATGGCCGGCAGGCACCACCACAGGCAGTACGCCGGATGAAACCATCATCGCGATACTCCTCAGAACAGACCCGTACAGTGACCGCTCGCTGTCCGTATCCTACCGTATGCAAGGACCGGCCCGCCGGGGCAGACAACCGCGCATTAGCCTTCATTAGATGTCTGGCCGTGCGGGGGTGTCGAGCGCCTCACGACGCACACGAAAACGCCCGGAGCAACCTTGCGGCCGCTTCGGGCGTTCGTGCCATCAGCAACTTGCGAAACTGACGACTTAGAGATCATCGCAGTTCTGGCGGTGTTTTACAAAGTGGCTGTCGGGCGGGCAACGACAAATAGCGCGGTGCCACAGGCAAGGATGCGCGTCTTATCTCCCTCGTTCGAAGATTTTTGAAAGAGCACAGATTGACGGGGGAGAAACGTTGTCCATGTGGCCCTAATGCTGCCTAAATGGAGAGCGATACTGATAGTGACGGACCCGTGTCCGTCGCCGTTTCGAGATGGCCTGAGCGGGTGCGCGGCGGAGCCACCGCGCGCTGGCTCAGGCTTTCTCTTTTGCGCCCGAGGCCGTCAGTATCTCCACTGAACCCCCGGCAGAACGGTGCTTCCTCCTCGCCCTTGAGCCGCGCCCGAAGATCGGCCATGATCTCACCGGCAGGGCGGCTGCCATGATGACTGCATACCATGCTACGTCGGTCCGCGAGAGCCGGGCTGTCAGAATCGTCCGCAGGCTTGATTGACGGGGGAGATCGCTGATGCCGGAAACCTGGTCGCTGAGCGGTGCAGAGCAGGCACGATCGATCCGGAATGGCCGCATCTCGTCGCGCGAGCTTACGGAGGCGGTGCTTGGACGCATCGCTGCGCTGAACCCGCTGCTCAACGCCTACTGTGCCCTTGCGGACGATGCCCTCGAACAGGCAGGCGCAGCCGACCGGGCGCTGCGCGATACGGGGCCGCGGTCCTCGCTTCACGGTGTGCCGATCTCGATCAAGGACCTTGTGCTCACCCGCGGGCTGCGCACCACGTTCGGCTCGGCGCTGTACGCTGACTACGTGCCGGACGAAGACGATATCGTTGTCGAGCGGTTGCGGGCGGCGGGTCTGGTCGTGCTCGGCAAAACGAATGTGCCGGAGTTCGGCTACACGGGCTTCACGGACAACGCCGTGTTCGGCCCCTCGCGCAACCCGTGGGACCCTGAGCGGACGCCGGGAGGGTCGAGCGGCGGCGCCGCAGCGGCGGTGGCGGCGGGGATGGGCTCGCTCGCGATCGGCAGCGATGGCGGCGGTTCAGTGCGCACGCCCGCGTCGCTGTGCGGCATTTTTGGGCTCAAGCCGACGTTTGGCCGGGTGCCGCTCTACCCCGGCTGCCGCGTTCCGGATCTGCCCGGCGCCAGCAGCTGGGAGTCGCTTGAGTGCATCGGGCCGATGACGCGCACGGTCGAAGATGCCGCCATGCTGCTGCAGATCATGGCCGGCGACGACCCGCGCGACCGACATTCGTTGCCCGCAGGCACAGACGATTACGCCCAGGCCCTTGCCGGCGGCGTCCGCGGCCTGCGTGTGGCGTGGAGCCCGGACTTCGGCGGCACCGTGCAGGTGGACCCTGCGGTTGCGGCCATTGCCGAACGGGCGGCACGGCTCTTTGCCTCCGACCTCGGCTGCGAGCTCGATCAAGCCTTCCCCGATCTCGGCGCCGACGCGAACGCGGCCTTCCTCGCCACCGTCGCCCACGACACGGATCTTGCCGCCCTGCGCAGGCTGGCGCTTGAGCGCCGTGCGGACCTGAGCGCCGCCCTGCTGGCGATCCTCGACCGAGAGTGGACCGCCGAAGAGTTTAGCTCGGCAGCGATGGCGCAGCAGCAGGTGACGAATGCGCTGAACCGCTTCATGGCACGCTACGATCTGCTGCTAACACCGACCACGCCGACGGTTGCCTACCCGATCGCGGACGGCTTTGTGCGCCGCAGCGGCTTCACTGGTCTATTCAACCTCACCGGACAGCCCGCGGCGTCCGTGCCTGCGGGCTTCACTGCGGGTGGTTTGCCGGTCGGCCTGCAGATCGCCGGGCGGCGGCTGCACGATGCAACGGTGCTGCGTGCTGCGGCCGCCTTCGAGCAGGTGCACCCCTGGGCGGACCGCTGGCCATCGCTGCTTTGATGGCGAAACTCTCTCCGGCCATGCAGCAAAAACCCTGGCAGGCGCACCGTCAGACCGACGCCGGCATACTCTAGCCTGGAGGCGGAGACGGCTACCCACGCCATTAACCCTGCGGCTTCGGCACTTGCGCAAGCAAGGCCTCGAAAGCAGCGGCCGTGGTCTGGAAGCCGAAGCGGCTTACCTCATTGCCATGGGCGTCGAGCACGACGAAGGTGGGCGTGCCGCGCACATGGAAGCGGGAGGCGTCGCTCGCATCGTCATCCACAGACTTCTCCATGAAGACGAGCCGATCACGGAATTTCGCCGCCGAGTCGTTGGCGTAGCTCTGCATCTGGGCGCAGAACTCGCACCACGTGCCCGAGAACCAGACAACCGTGTAGCGGCCATCGCTGCGTGGCGCCGCCGCGCTCGGCAGTGGCAGCTCGCTATGGAAGACGGTGTGCACGCCGTTTAACACGCGCACGGGGCCGCCGCTGTTCGCCTGCGCCTCCGCAGCCAAAGCCGGCGCAACCGCAGCGCTGCCTCCGCCACGGAGCAGGAAGAAGCCACCGAGGGCAACCAGGACAAGCGCGACGGTAGCCAGCGCCGCCACCCGGCGTGACCGCCACCATACGCCGCCACGTCTGGCGGGGTCGGGTGAGCCAGCTGCCGGCCTGCGTTGCTGCGAACGGCGCTGTTTTCCCGCTGGCCGGACGTTACGATTAGCCATACCCTCCCCTTTCATCGACCCCCTGCCTCATAGCCCGCTGATCCCGAGCCCTGGCGCGTACGTACTCAGACGGCCAGGCGTATTGGTTATAAGCACGGCGTCACTCACGCTCCCGCGCCATGACCGCGACTACCGATCGGCGCACGAACCTGCTGGGCGAGGAACTGAAGTGTAGCCTTGATCACATCTGCAACGGCGCAGCCGCCAGCGTACGATAGCACCGGCATACCGTCGCCTCGTCTGGACGATTCGGCACAGGTCGCGTTTGCCCTCGACGATAATCCACGGCCCGGACAACCGGGCAGAAAATCTGCCTGCGGAGGAGCACCATGTCCTGGATCAATGAGCTACCCGTGCCAGCAGACAAGCCATGGGCGCAGGCGAACATCA
>JBBRGK010000464.1:0-3384 GCA_038240805.1 Dehalococcoidia bacterium
TCCGCCGAACCCGCCGCTAGTCCCTGAATGGCCGACGTTGCCCGCAGGCGCACCGTATAAGCACACGCTCGCGGCCATCCCCGGAAGAGGTCCGACGCCCTGCATCTGTCTTTGCTTATGTGGAGCAAATGGAGAATAGAGTGCCCGTGAGTCGTGTTCGAAATGTATAGTTTCGCTGGCTACAGCGCCCGCATGCGGTTGTTGCGGGGGTTGTGCTCAACTTCAGCCAGACCCAATGCCTCCATCAGCGGCGGAACGTACACGCCGAAACGTCCGCGCAGCCCCTTTTTTAGCCCGTACCAGCCGCCGGCGGGGTTTTCGGAGGAGCGGCCCCAGGCCTCGACACTCCCTTCAGGCGCTGGCTTCTGTTCATCCGTGCCGCCCAGAGGCATCCAGCCGCCGTGTTGCTTGAGCATCGCGTGAAGGTCTTCCAGGCAGCGCAGCTGGTAGCGAAGTTGCGTCGTCCCGACCTGGCAGATCAGCGCCGGTGGGTCTGCAGCTTCGTCGCGGTACATCTGGAACTCGGCAGTACCGGGCGCAGTCTTGAGCAGCCAGGGCTGCTCTCGCGTCCCTTCACCATGAACCATTGGCATGCTTACCTCCGGCGGGCCGTGTCCGGCCTGAATTCAGTCGTCAGTCGTGCCGGCAATTCCTGGTTCCAGTCGCGAGGTAGCCCGGCGGACACGATTCTCATGCATTAGCTCTAACCCGGAGCAGGCAGCCCGCACAAGAGGCAATCCGCCAGTGGGACGAACATGCATGAGTCGAGAACTCTTTCGGCCAGCACATTGTTGCGAGGCAGCGCGATCATCTGGCACCTGGGCGACGGCCTCTCTGGCAGCGTCAGCCGCCGCTCACCGCCGCTCGTGGTTGCAGGTAGCACTGGAGTCGTGGCAACGCGGTCAGCCGGAAGGCGCGGCCGCACGCTGAGGCAGCACCGGCTTGCGAAGCAGCAGCCAGAAGATGGCGCCGGCGGCGGAGAGCACGGCCAGGATCGTGAAGCCGCTCTCGTAGTTGCCGAAGGTATCGGCCATGATTCCCGCCACCATCGGACCGCCCACCGTCCCGAGCGTGACGATCGGCAGCGAAACGCCGTAGATCTTGCCGTAAGCGGAGCGACCGAAGTAGTCAGCACGGATCGCCTGCATCTGCGGGCCGCGCACGCCCCATGCCAGCCCGTGCAGCACGGCGAAGGCGACCACCATCCACAAAACAGTCGCGTAGGCCAGCAGTAGCAGCGCGGTCGCGTGCATCAGCATGCAGCCAACCGCGAGCGCCCGCTTGCTGACCCTATCGCCCAGGTAGCCGCCGCCGATCTGGCCCACCATGCTGAAGGTGGTGATCATCGCCACGAAGAACGCCGCCCGCGTCAGCGAATAGCCGAGACGCTGCTGCAGGTGCGAGACGAGGTGGACGTTGACGGCGGAGACGACGAGCAGCGCCGACGCATGCCCGAAGGAGATCAGCCAGAAGGCGGAGGTGTGCACCGCCTCCCCGACCGTGAAGTCGCCGCTCCGGTCCTGCACGGCCGCCCCTGCGGAGCCCATGGTGCCGCCAGCGACGCGAGCGGCGCCGGCTGCCTCCAGCGGCCCTCCATCCGGAAGGTAGCCGTACGGCTCCGGGTTGCTGCGCATGATCTGGGTCAGCGGCAGGCCGGCAACGATCACGATCACGCCGGAAGCGAAGGCAGTGGCGCGCCAGCCGTGGGCGATCAGCGACCAGGCGATGACGGGCGCCAGGAAGCCGCCGATCCCCATGCCAGTAGACATTAATCCCATCGCTGAGGAGCGGCGGCGAATGAACCAGTTAACGATCGTGGCCGAGAGTGGCACGAAGCCGCCCAGGCTTACGCCGACCGCGATCACGGTCAACGAGGCGTAGAAAGTCAGCAGCGAGTTGAAGCGGCTGAAGAGCAGGAAGCCGATGCCGAAGATGACGATACCGACGCGCATCACGGCGCGGGCGCCGAAGCGGTCGATCAGGAAGCCCTCAAGCGGACCGATCACTCCCTGCGTCAGCTGCTGCAGCGAGTAGCCGCCGGAAAGGGCGGTCCGGCTCCAGCCAAAGCTGCGTTGCAGAACGGCCGTATATGTGCCGTAGGAGCTGTTCAAAAGGGCGCCCTGCAGCGCCTGGATACCCATGCCGCCGATCACGACGTACCAGCCGTAAAACAGGCGCGGCACGCTGCGAACGCTGCGGTCAGCGACAACTTTCGCCATGCATTCCTCGCTGCCGAGCCGGGTGGCGCTATCTTAACAGGCCGCAAACGCACGGCCCGGCGTCGGCACTTCGCCTCGGAGTGCTGACGGCTGCCGGTGGGACCGTGGGTCGCTTGCCTGCCAGCCCGCAGGTGCAGAGACCCGAACGGAACTTATGCTGCGGTCATGGGTTGAGCGCGCGCCGCAGCGCCGTCACATAGCCCGAGATTGCGCGTTCGCTGACAGGAGCGCTCGCGGCGAACAGGACGAAGCCGTGCATGGCGCCGGGATGCACCTGCAGCTCCGTCGGGACACCTGCCTGCATCAGCCGCATCGCATATTCGATATCTTCATCGCGCAGCAGGTCGAGTTGTGCCGCCATCACGTAGGTCGGCGGCAGGCCGTCCAGGTTAGCCATCCGCGCCGGCGCCGCGTAGGAGGAGACATCGCTGGTCTGGCCGTTCTCCTTGTTCCCGTCGTTTCCGAGGTACAGCTGCCAGCCACGCAGCGACTGGGCACGGTTCCAGATCATCCCCTCAGCTGCCATCTCATGGCTCGACGGCGTGGTATGCCGGTCGTCCAGGCAGGGGTAGACCAGCAGCTGGAAGGCCAGTGCTACCTCACCGCGGTCGCGGGCCATCAGGGTCACCGCGGCAGCCAGGTTGCCGCCCGCGCTGGAGCCGCCCACGGCGATCCGGCCGGGATCGATCTCCAGACCTGAGTCCGGCGTCGCCAGCCAGCGCAGCGCCACGTAACAGTCGTCCAGCGCTGCGGGGAAAGGATGGGCCGGCGCCAGCCGGTAGTCCACTGAAACCACGACGCAGCGGACTTCCTCGACGACGCGTAGACAGAAGTCATCGTTCTGGGCAGGGCTACCAGCCGTAAATCCGCCGCCATGAATCCAGAGCACAGCCGGCAGTGTCCCGTTCGTGCCCGCCGGAGTGTACGTGCGTACCGGCACCTCCGGCGCACCAGCAGGTCCAGGAATGCTGCGGTCAACAACTGTCACCCGCTGGGTTGAGGCCGGGGCGGACACGGGCGCCGCAACGGTTTGGCCTTGAGCCTGCGTCGGATCAGCAATGAGCTGCTGCACAGAGGCGGCCCGCTGCATGAACACCGGCCGCAGCTCGGGGTCCATCGCGGCGATGTACTGCTCCAGGTTCATGCTTGACCTCCGTGTCGCGTT
>JBBRGK010000465.1:0-3383 GCA_038240805.1 Dehalococcoidia bacterium
AAGGGGGACCCGTCCACTGCCGAAGTTTGGCGCAGGGCGCGCATCCAAAAGCTCGGAATCTATACCGTACTGTTTCAGTTCGATTCGCCCTACGCGCCGTTCCTGGCGTATAGCTCGGCCGGCATCCTGCCCGTGCATCTGCTTGGCAAGGATTCGCCCGAACAGCTCGTAGACGACACGTTAAACCGTCAACCCGTCGGCACCGGTCCATTCGTCTTCCGAACGCTCACAGGCTCGATCGCCACGGTGGATCGCTACGCGGGCTACCACCTCGGCGTGCCTTATCTCGAACATCTGACACTGCGCTTCGAGCCTGACAATCAGGCGCTGCTCTCGGCAATTCGAACTCACAATGTCGACGGCGGCATGTTGCCACCGCCGCTCGCGTCAAGCGAGCTCGACGCTCTGCGGAGCTCAGGCCACACGCTGATCTCGGCCGAGCGCTCCGCCTACAGCCTCGTCTATCTAAACCTCAACTCGGCGCAGTTTCAGGATCAGGCCGTGCGTCAGGCGCTGAGCCTCGCCACGGACCGGGCGCGTTTGGTTCAACAGGTGATGGACGGACAGGCAACCGCGGCCGACGTGCCCCTACCGCCCGGCACCTGGTCGGGCACCGAAGCACCGCCGCCGGCGGACCCGACCGCTGCGAGGGCGTTGCTGCAGAAGGCCGGCTGGATACCCGACGTGGACGGCACAATGCGTCGTCGCGGCATCTCGCTGAGCTTCACGCTGCAGACGACCAACGACTCGCAGCGACAGGCGCTCGCCGGCGAGCTGGCACGGGAGTGGGCTCAGATCGGCGTCAAGGCCAACGTGCAGACACTCGACGAGGCAGCGTTGCTGGGTGACGTTCTGCTGCCGCACAAATACGAGGCGGTGCTTTTCGGTTGGGACCCCGGCCCCGACCCCGACCCGTTCCCCGCGTGGCACGGCTCGCAACGTGGCGAGCAGGGGCGCAACCTCAGCGGCTACGCGAGTGACCGCTCGGACCAGCTTCTCGAGACAGCCCGGCAGTCGTCCGACCTGCCCGCACGCGCTCAAACTTATGGGGAGTTTGCCCAGGTTTTTAGACAGGACGTGCCCGCGATCGTGCTCTTTTTTCCGCGCTACGTTTACGCGCTGCCTCAGCGGCTCGACGGCGTGCGTCTCGGACTGATCTCCAGTCCATCAGACCGGTTCTCCGGCATCGAAGGCTGGTCGCTCGATACGCGGCGATACTGATGAGGCCGCGGATCGCCTTCATGGGTTCCCCCGAGTTCGCCGTCCCCTCACTCCGGGCACTGGTAACCGCCGGCTACGAGGTCGTCTCCGTATTCACCCAACCGGATCGCCCGGCCGGTCGTGGCAGGAAGCTGGTCGCGCCCTCGGTGAAGCGCACGGCGCTGGAACTGGGAATACCCATCGAGCAACCCGAGAACGTCCGGCGCAGCGGTGCCGTCGAGGCGATGCGTGCTCGATCCCCCGACCTGATCGTCGTCGCTGCCTACGGTCAGATTTTGCGCCCGGCGCTGATCGATCTTCCCGGTCACGGCTGTCTGAACGTGCATGCCTCATTGCTGCCGCGCCACCGTGGTGCATCGGCAATCGCCGCTTCGATCCTCAGCGGTGACACGGAAACGGGCGTCTCGATCATGCTTATCGATCCAGGTATGGACACCGGGCCGGTGCTCAGCAGGCGCTCTATCCCGATGAGTGATTCCGACACGACTGCAAGCCTCACCGATCGCCTCTCGCATCTGGGCGCGTCCCTGCTCATCGACACGCTGCCTGGCTGGCTTGCAGGCGAGCTTCAGGCTGAGCCTCAGGACAATCGTATGGCTACTCTTGCACCGCTGCTCACCAAAGAGCGCAGCAGGATCGCCTGGCGCAAACCGGCTGACGAGATCTGGCGTGAGATCCGCGCCTACAATCCCTGGCCACTCAGCAGCACGACCCTCGACGGCGAACTTGTCCAGATACTCGAGGCAACCACTGCTGCACTATCGGAGCGCAGCGCGCGGTCCGAGCCAGGCATGATTCTGAGCATGGAGGTGGCGGGCGGTCAGCTCGCCCCGGGCCAGCGACAGCGTGCCGGGTTTGCGGTTCAGTCGGCCGACGATCTCCTGATACCGCTGACGCTGCGCCGAGCGGGCCGAAACGCCGTCAGCGGCGCCGAATTTGCCCGCGGCACGCGAAATCTTCTCGGTTCCCATTTCGGCTCGTAGCGCCACCCGGCGAACGTCCAGCTGCCGCGCGCCGTTCAAGCCCGCGACACTCGGAGGCTCTTACCACTGCCCGCACCCGCCACAGCCGGATCACTCTCTCTCCACCCCATCGCGACAGATGGAAAGGGGGCAGGCGAAGCGCGTTGGTGAGGTTGCTACACTGAACGTGATGATTCACAAACCGTCCTTCTGGGATCTCAGCCTCGCGGAGCTTCGCGAGCATCTCGCGACGATGCATCTGCCGGAATACCGCGCGCGACAGTTGGGCCGCTGGGCGTACAGGCGGCTCGCCGAGAGCTACGAGGAGATGACCGACCTGCCGGCGTCGCTGCGCACCCGGCTGGCGGCAGAGCTGCCGATGGTCACCGCACTGGCAGTTGCAGAGCAGTGCTCGGGCGACGGAAGCACGAGAAAGGTCCTGCTGCGTCTCGCCGATGGCAACACGGTGGAATCGGTGCTGATGCAGTATGACCCGACCGATGCCGGGCGCGGTCGCGAGACGGTCTGCGTCTCCACGCAGGTCGGCTGCGCGATGGGATGCACATTTTGCGCTACGGGCCAACAGGGGTTCCTGCGCAACCTGAGCGCCGGCGAAATCACCCAGCAGGTGCTGCACTTCGCCCGCGAGCTGAAGGCGAAGGGCCGTCAGGTCACGAACATCGTCTTTATGGGCATGGGCGAACCGCTCGCCAACTACGGCGCTCTGATCAAGGCAATCGAGATTCTGCGCAGCTCGGATGGGTTCGGGATCGGTGCTCGTCGGATGACCATTAGCACAGTCGGCATGGTGCCGATGATGCGACGGCTTGCGGCAGAGGGGTTGCAGGTTGGGCTCGCCGTGTCCTTGCATACGCCCGACGACGCGCTGCGCAAGCAGCTCGTGCCGACAGCGCGCTTTTCCGTTGCAGAGATCCTTGCCGCGGCCGATGACTACACCGCCGCTACCGGCCGACGCTACACAGTCGAGTACGCCCTGATCGAGCAGTCAAACGACACGCCCGAGCTGGCGGACCGGCTCGCAACGCTGCTCAAGGGGCGCAACTGCCACGTCAACCTGATTCCCGTCAACCCGACGGCGAACCCGGAGACACGTCGTTCATCGCGTCAGCGTGTGCTCGAATTCGAGCGCATCCTGCAGGCCGCCGGCATCAACACCACCGTCCGTGTAGAAAAGGGTGT